>JAYRUI010000260.1:0-5207 GCA_041919175.1 Rheinheimera sp.
CCCACTGTAATCAGCCAGCTGAAAATAAGTACCGGCACAAGGCAATAGCTTAAACTTGCTCTGACTGAGCAAAGCGGCAAAACGGTCGCGTTTTTGCTGATAAAAATCGGCAAGGCCCGTCACCAGTTCTGGCGCACTTTCCAAAGTGGTGGCAATGGCATATTGCGCCGGGGTAAAACTGGAAAAAGTCACATACTGGTGAATTTTCCGGAATTCAGCGCTCAGCGCAGCCGGCGCTATGCAATAACCCAGCTTCCAGCCGGTCACATGGAAGGTTTTGCCAAAAGAGCTGACGATAAAACTACGTTCCTGCAGCGCATACAGCTGATGAGCGCTGAGTTTGGCCGCGCCGTCAAATACCATATGTTCATAAACTTCGTCGCTGATACAAAACAGCCCGTGTTGTTGCACCAGATCGGCCAGCGCCAGCCAGTCATCCTGACTAAACACCATACCCGTTGGGTTGTGTGGACTATTTACAATAATCAGTTTGGTCTGGTTCGTGACTCTGCGGTGCACGGCAGGCCAGTCAATACGGTAATCCGGTGCTGTCAGCTGAATATGCACAGTTTTACCACCGGCCAGTTCCACGGCCGGCTGATAACTGTCGTAAGCCGGGTCAAATACCAGCACTTCATCACCAGGACGCACCACTGCCTGAATAGCCACAAACAGCGCTTCAGTCGCGCCTGAGGTGATAGTTACTTCAGTGTCCGCATCCACTACCCGGCCATAACAAGCTTCGGTGAGCAGTGCGATTTGCCGGCGCAGTTCCGGCACTCCGGCCATAGGTGCATATTGGTTTTTACCGGCAAGCACTTGTTGGTTCAGCTGTTGCAGCAATAACTCCGGAGCCGGGAAGTCTGGAAAACCCTGAGATAAATTAATGGCTTGCTGCTCGAGAGCCAACTGAGACATCTGGGTAAAAATGGTGGTACCTACCCAGGGTAACTTACTGCGCAAATCCATAAAGCTCCTTTTATCAGCATTTTGCAGTTGAGTTGAAGACCCTGATGCTAGCATTTTTGCTTTGCTGTTGTCTGTTACTGCCGAAAAAAACGGCTTGGCCTGCACCTGCACACAATGCTATTATTCGAGCCATTTCAACGTATAGACGTCTAAACATAAAGATGAGCAAATCAACCAGCAGCAACCAACTGAATCCATACGCTATTCAACTTTGTACTTTAGGCCGTTGGATCAGCGCCAAACAATGGACGCCAGCCGGCAGCGGTAATTTTTCCATCCGAAGTGGTGAACACAGTGCTTTATTTACCCCACAACAGCAGGACAAAGGTGAGCTGATCCCCCATGATTTAACGCCGTTGTCATGGCAAAGCGGAGAAGCCAGCCTCAGTGCACAACTAGCGCCCGGCAGTTTGTTGCATGTGGCACTTTACCAGCAGTTCAATTCAGCCAAAGTAGTGCTGCAAACTCAGTCTTTGGCTGCAACTGTGTTCTCTAAGCTGATTAAGGCAGATCAACATCTGTTCAGCGGTTATGACTTGCAGCAGGCGATTGTGCCGCAGCAAAACACCCACACAGGCCTGAGCTTGGCTATTCTGGATGCCAACAACGCCTGGCCTTTGATTGCCGCAGAAATTGGCCGCCGTCAGCATGAACTCACGTCAGGTTTGCTGCTGCGTGGCCAGGGTTTGTATGTCTGGGCTGATAGTCTGGAACAAGCCAAACGACAGCTGGAAGCCTGGGAGTTTTTAATCAGTTGCGAACTGGAACGTTTTAAAGTCAGCGGTTTATTGTAAGCACAGCCATAAAATGCCG
The DNA here is from genome assembly GCA_041919175.1 of Rheinheimera sp. GTDB lineage: Bacteria > Pseudomonadota > Gammaproteobacteria > Enterobacterales > Alteromonadaceae > Pararheinheimera. Next base: position 1,783 of record JAYRUI010000260.1, read on the forward strand.
TAGTTTTTCTCATGTTGTATTGGTTACGCTGCGCCAAATTGGTGCAAATTGCGCCACAGTAACGCAGCAGCATTCCAAGCTTCTGGGACTTTGTTATATTTTTCAGTGTGTTAATTGCAGGAACAACAATTGCTACAGTCAGCTTCTCTGATGAACATGGAGCAGTTGCCGCATGGCCGTTCATACCCCACTACGAGGTTTACGCTGTTTTTGCGTTGCCGCTGAATGTTTAAGTTTTAAAGAAACCGCCAGTCAGTTGTATCTGACCCCTTCGGCTGTCAGCCATCAAATTAAACAACTGGAAGAAAACCTTGGTTTTAGTTTGTTCGAACGTCAAACCCGTGCGGTATTGCTGACCGCTGAAGGCAGGCGTTTTTATCAGGCCATTCAGCCGGTCTTGCAAAGTTTGTCGGCAACTGTGGCTGAGTTTTGCCAGACCAAAAGAGAGCAAGTGGTGAGTATCACTTTGCCGGAGTTTTTTGCCAGCGAGTTTTTTGTGCCGAAATTAGTCGGCTGGTCCAGTCAGCATCCGCAGGTAAATTTACGGCTGGAAACGGTCAAGTCGCGCCAGGAAACCAGCCGTCATACCGATCTACAAATAGTGTTGGCCAGCAGTAAACCCACGGATAAAACCTCGTATCAGTTGTTTCCCATCAGTTATGTGCCGGCCTGCAGCCCGGACTGGTATCAGCGCCTGCAAGGAGAGCCCGGCGAACTGCCGTCACTGGAAACAGTGCCGCTGATAGTGCATCAGGCCAGACCCTGGTGTTGGCACCAGTGGGCCGATCAAGCCGGTTATGACGATTTCAGACCCAGACAAATCATTCAGCTCGACAGTATGTTCAGCGTGGCAAGAGCAGCACAACAGGGTTTAGGGGTAGCGCTTATTCCGTTGCCTATTAGTCAGGCCTGGTTCGACAGCGGCAGCCTGGTGCGGTTGTTTGATGAGGAGCTGCATACCAGAGATCATTATTATCTGGTGCAACATGAAGACAATCTGCAAAAACCGGAAATTCAGCTGCTGATCGACTGGGTATTGGCTGGTTTTGCCAAAACAAATGGATAGATGAAGTGTGTTCAGCCATCGGGTGTAATTTTCTCGTTTGTCAGTTCCCCCTGTTGCCCCCTAGAGTTGACCCTACAACAACCAGCTGAGTTGTTGTTCAAACCAACCGGGAGCAAGACCATGAATCTGACTACATCTCGCACTTTATGGGCCACCTCTTTGTTGTTGGCCAGTTTTGCCAGCCATGCTGGCAGCAATGGTTATAAAATGGTGGTGATCGCAGAAGACGCATTAGCTGCGTCTATTCAGGCTGGCACGCTGACAACAGCTTTTCCGGCTGCAGCAACACAGCAGGCGGAAGATCCTTATGCACGCCAGATGAACCTTTGTGTTGCTTACAGTAAAGAAGGCAATATCAAAAAAGCCAAAGACGCCTGTCATAAGGCCGTCACCCTGGTACGGCATAGTAGCAATCGCCCGGCTGATCTACAGCGTGAACTACGTTCTTACGCTTACAACAACCGCGGTGTTGCCAGGTTACTCAGTGGCGATAATACCGGTGCCCTGGCGGACTTTCAGCGGGCTCATGATATTGAAGCCAGCGTTATCAGCCAGCACAACCTCGGCAAACTAACTGCAAAACTGAATGACAAAACACCGCTGATAGCAAGTAACAATGGTGTTGCTGCACCAGAGTAGAGTTGAACACAAGGCGGGGAGCTGGTGTAACGCCACTCCCTCAGCTGTGAAAGGAGCTGAAAATGAAAAGTTATCAAAGTATTTTGCCAAGCCAAACCAGTAACTTACAGCTGTTTTTCCTGCATTGTTGGCAAGGACTGGCCGAACAATGGCAGTTTTACCAGCATTTGGCTGTCAGCCAATGGGACCCGCACGACGACAATCAGTAACTGATGTGTCGATAAATGACGCCACAACACTGATGTTACTGCTACCTTTATGCTTTTACGTGGCATAATAACGCCCTTTTGCAAAATGGCAGGTAAAGAACATGCGGGTATGTGGCGTCGATATTAAAGGCAGCGAAATTATTTTATGTTTGATGGAAATGGATAACGGCCTGATGGTGTTGCCCGATTGCCGTCAGGTACGTTTTCCACTGTTGAAAGATCAGGATACTGAACAGATGCGCAAGTTTCAGTTCAGCATGGCCAAACTGGCTGAAGACTATAAAATCAGCAAATTTCTGGTCCGTGAACGTCCGCAAAAAGGCAAATTCTCAGGTTCTGCGGTTGGCTTTAAAATTGAGGCTGCACTGCAACTGATCCCAACTGTTGATACCGTCATTTGTACCAATGCTGCGATTAAAGACAAACTGGCTACGCATCCAATTCCGGTCGACTTCAGAGACACTGGTTTAAAAGCCTTCCAGGAAGCCGCTTTTACCACAGCTTATGCGTATTTAATTTATTAAGTTCAGACTGTTCTTTGCCTGACTCTCTTTTAAAAATCCTCGCAAAAGCGGGGATTTTTTATACCTCTTTGCAGCAGAAGCTGCGTTTTTCATGCTTCCTTCATCAGACTTTTGCTTATTTTTCGCACCCATTTGCATAGTGAACCGGTGATCCGTAGCTGAGTTTTACTGGCTAATCTTTCAGCGCAGCAACTTCGTTGATGCTTATTTATCCGGCTGTTTGACGAATTATTGTGCTGTTTGTGGTTTAAGCACGTCGTTTTGCCGTTATTGGATGCGGCTTTTTCGGCAGATTTTAGATGTATAACTATGGCCAAGGCTTCATTGACACCCTGGCAGGTGAATTTCTGGAAACGATTGCGGTGATAAGTTGAGATGTAATTCAAGAAAATTTGCTTACTGTTGGTTTTTAAAGCCAAACCAGGAACTGCTTTTTGACTTTATTGGGTGCCTTAATGCCCTTCGCAGAGCTCAGGGCTGTTCAGCCCGGACAGCACCAAACTGTTGGTGTTGTCTATTTCGGTCTTCACTGCACTACTTTGCTCACCCCATCCATGGGGTTCGCCGCTTCGCGGCCCGCAAAAGCGGTCCAAAAACGTTCCAGAGGTTTTTGTCGCATAGGAATGCCCGCTCGGGCAATAGACCGCCGGATGCCATAAAGTAAAAGGCCCACTCTTGCGAGTGAGCCTTTTATCTTTATTGGGAGCCTTGATATCCCTCGCAGAGCTCGGGATTGTTCCGCTGGCGAAACGCAAAACTGTTTGCGTTTCGAAACCCCAGCGTCACTGTACTACTCTACGCGTAGTAAACCGCCGGATTCTAAATACAAAAAACCCCGCTCATTGAGCGGGGTTCTTTTGTATTGGGAGCCTGGCGGTGTACTACTCTCGCATGGCATCTGCCACACTACCATCGTCGCAGCTGCGTTTCACTTCTGAGTTCGGAATGGATTCAGGTGGTTCCACAGCGCTATTGCCACCAGGCAAA
>JAYRUI010000261.1:0-5196 GCA_041919175.1 Rheinheimera sp.
AGTTTTGTCCTTTAAATGGCAGATCATAAGTTGCCGCCTGCAGTTGCGCGCTGATGGCAGTTAAGGTCAGTGCCAGAGTGAGTAGTTTCATGCTTGCCTCCTTGTAGCATTGGTAGATGTTCACGACTCGCAATCATCATATGAAATGCGGCCGCTCCAGACTGCTCAGAAAGTGCTCATTAACTGCTCAGCGGTAAAAAGCTGACAAACGGCATTTATGCCTGCGGGGTTGAGGTAGCCAGATGCTGTCTCTGTTTTTTGCAAAGCAATCTTTTCTTTTACACAGCAATCTTTGAGCGTGATTTTTGAAATAAACCGGGCGGGAATAAAGCTCAGCACAATTAAATACTTGTTTATTAGAGACAAAAATAAAGCCAGTTTTTAACTGGCTTGAAGGGCATGAAATATGTTGATGCTTAGCTGCAGATATTGCCTGCTAAGGCTTGGTTTAGATGTCACCACAGTGCTCAAAAAGCCCGGGCTTGTAATTCCAGTTGCCACAGTTGCTGACCAAAATAAGCAACGGCTTGCGCCTGATGACGCCGGAAAGTACTGAACCCCATATGATATTGATCAGCAAGCTGAATTTGGCCATGACGCTGCTGAATATAACGATCAGAAATAATACGGGCCCAAAGCTCAGTGGCTTGAGTTTGCCGCATGCCCTGCAGCACCAAAGTTATTTGTTGTAATAAAGCAGGGCTCTGTATTGGAGATGAGGGATCCGTGGCCCTTTCCAATCCGGTATTTTTGCTAAAAAAAGCACTGCTTTGCAATAAAGACAAATCCCAGTTGGCCGGCTGATAAAAGTGCTTGAGTACCTGTTGCACCAGCTGCATAAAGTCGCTTTGATCACACCAGTTGGCATCAGAGGAACGGGTTTTACTGTTAAAAGAGAGTCCGGGGATAACCCGTTGTTGCATTTTGTCTCTGGCTGCTAAATCTGCCAGCCTGGGAGCCAGGATGGCCGCAACAGCTTCTACAAAATACTGATGTTCCAGGGTAAAAAAACCGGCTTGTGGATGCTCAGCGTCAATCACGCCCAAAAGCTCCCCCTGATAGGTCAAAGGCACCGACAATTCCGACAACCTGGGCGCGTCATCGACCACATAATGCTGAAAACTGCCGGTATCAGCAATACACAAACTGCTTTGACACAAAGCCGCTGTGCCAACCACGCCCTGGCCTATATCCAGTTGCAAAGGTTCAAGCACCCCCTGTGCTTCACAAAACTTGGCTCCGGCAGCAGCCACCTGTTGTAAACGCTGCTGTGGGTTGTGCAGATAAATGACGTTGTCCGGTAAATGCAGCGCCTGCACTATCAGGCTGCTGACTTGCTGACAAATACCGATAATGTCGGTGAGTGGATCGATACGACGGCCAATTTCGCTCAGCCAGGCCAGTGAAGTTGCCATAGTTCACCTCATCCTTAAGAGTGCACCGGGCGAGCATACGCCGCAACACCAGGAATGCACAGCGGCAGAGGCGGCAATTGCTGTGAGATATCGCCTACAAAACGAGCAAAGCAGAAGTAAAAAAAAACCGGCTTTTTGTAGCCGGTTTTCTTGTTTGATGAGGATGTTAACGCGGTGGCAGCATACCTGGTGGCAACTTGCCGCCCATGCCACGCATCATTTTCATTAAGCCGCCTTTACCACTCATTTGCTTCATCATTTTTTGCATCTGAGTAAACTGTTTCAGCAGCTGATTCACGTCCTGCACCTGAGTGCCTGAACCTGACGCGATACGCTTTTTACGCGAACCTTTAATTAAATCAGGGAATTGGCGCTCTTTTGGCGTCATTGAATTAATGATGGCTTCCATTTTGCCAAACTGTTTGTTGTTCATCTGATCTTTGGCACCTGCCGGCAGGTTTTTCATGCCGGGCAGTTTGTCCAGCATCGACATCATGCCGCCCATATTGCGCATCTGCACCAGCTGGTCGCGGAAATCTTCCAGGCTAAAACCCTGACCTTTCATGACTTTAGCTGCAACTTTGGCCGCTTGTTCGCGGTCAACTTTTTGCTCCAGCTCTTCAATCAGACTGAGCACATCCCCCATACCCAGAATACGCGAAGCAATCCGGTCCGGATGGAATGGCTCTAAGGCATCGGTTTTTTCGCCCATACCAATAAACTTAATGGGTTTACCGGTAATGTGACGGATAGATAAAGCAGCACCACCACGGGCATCACCGTCGGCTTTGGTTAAAATAACACCGGTCAGCGGCAGCGCTTCATTAAAAGCTTTGGCGGTATTGGCAGCGTCCTGACCTGTCATGGCGTCCACCACAAACAGGGTTTCAATCGGATTAATCGCCGCATGTAATGCTTTGATTTCATCCATCATTTCGCCATCAACGTGCAAACGGCCGGCGGTATCTACCAATAAAACATCGTAAAAACCAAGTTTGGCCTGAGCAATAGCCGCAGTGACAATAGCAACGGGCTTCTGGCTGATATCACTTGGGAAAAACTCCACACCAACATCTTTGGCGAGGGTCTCAAGCTGTTTAATAGCGGCTGGACGATAGACGTCGGCCGACACCACCATGACTTTTTTCTTTTTGCGTTCTTTTAAAAATTTTGCCAGTTTACCCACTGAGGTGGTTTTACCCGCACCTTGTAAACCCGCCATCAGCACCACGGCAGGCGGCTGACTGTTCAGCGCCAGCTCTTCGTTGGCATCGCCCATGGCCTCTTCCAGCGCCTTACGGACAATTTTTAAAAACTCCTGACCCGGCGTTAAACTTTTGCTGACCTCAAGGCCAACCGAACGTTCTTTCACCTGATTCACAAAATCCCGCACCACCGGCAGCGCCACGTCGGCTTCCAGTAGCGCCATGCGCACTTCACGCAGCGTTTCTTTGATATTGTCTTCGGTCAGGCGGCCCCGGCCACTGATGTTTTTCAGCGTGCGGGTTAAACGATCGGACAGGTTTTCAAACATGTTTTTTTACCACGAATGTCAAAATGGCGGTGATTATAACCGAGTAAGCATCCGCCGTCAGCCGTCCGCTCTGTCATTCTTACAAAGCTTGCAATACAATAGGTTTTTGCGCTTTAAACTGGAATTATTCGCATGTCGCTCGCGTTGTTACCATTGCTGGCTTTTTTCTGTTACCTCACTGCAACCGCAGCTGTTGCCAGGCGTTTGTATCACCCGCAAGGCCCAAACCTGAAGCTGGTATTTTCCGCCGCCACTGCCGGTATAGTGCTGCATATGCTGGGGTTAAGTCAGGCAATGTTTGGCAGCGACGGCCAGAATTTTAGTTTGCTGAATGTCAGCTCTCTGGTGTGCTGGCTTATTACGTTATCTTTTACGATTGCGGCGCTGCGCACGCCCATTGCTTTGTTATTGCCAATTGTTTTTGGTTTTGCGGCTTTAATGCAGCTGGCGGTTGCTTTGTTACCTGCCGGCGCCCAAGTGCAACATTTTGAGCAGAATCCCTGGTTGTTGTTGCATGTGGTGGTGGCTTTTATTGCTTATGTGATCCTCATCATGGCGACTTTGTACTCATTGCAGGTTAGCTATATCAGCCAGCGCTTAAAACAAAAAACGCCGCTGCAAACAGGCGCTGTATTCCCACCTTTAATGCAGGCCGAACAATTATTGTTCCGGCTGGTGGTGGCTGGCACTGTGCTGCTGGGTTTCACCTTATTAAGCGGTGCCATTTTTACCGAAGACTGGTTTGGTAAACATAACATTCACAAAAACCTGTTAAGCCTCATCGCTTTTGCACTGTTTTCACTACTATTGCTGGGTCATGCCCGCCTTGGTTGGCGAGGGCGTGTTGCCAATGGTTTAACCATCAGCGCCAGTTTGTTATTAACTCTGGCATATTTCGGCAGCCGTTTTGTGCGGGAAATCCTGCTCGGGCGTTTGTAATCCTTGACTCACAAACCGCTTTGGCTTATTAAATAGGCCTTAGCGGCTATATAGGTTATTTCTCTTGGACGACATATCGACCAGCACCTTATTTATCATTCTTGGTGTTCTGGTTTTTTGTTCTGCATATTTCTCTGCTTCTGAAACAGGCATGATGTCGGTAAACCCTTACCGGCTCAAACACCTTAACAATGAAAATCATGCCGGCGCTAAACGCACTTCAGCTTTGCTGGCAAGACGCGACCGCCTGATTGGTTTAATTCTTGTTGGTAATAATCTGGTGAACATCGCGGCTTCTGCCATTGCCACTATTATCGGCATGCGGCTTTATGGTGATATGGGTATCGCCATAGCCACAGTGTTTTTAACACTGATCATTCTGATTTTTGGTGAAGTCACACCAAAAACGCTTGCCGCGCTTCATCCGGAACGTATTGCTTTTCCAAGCTCGCTGATTTTAATTCCGTTGATGAAAGTGCTGTACCCTCTGGTATGGCTGCTGAACTGGATTTGTAACAACTTCCTGAAAATTTTTGGTGTCAGTGCCGAGCATCACCATGGCCATAGTTTAAGCAGTGAAGAGCTGCGAACCGTGGTGCATGAAGCCGGCGCTATGTTGCCGGAACAACATCAGAATATGCTGGTGGGTGTACTTGATCTGGAAAATGCCACAGTTGAAGACATTATGATCCCGCGTAACGAACTGGCAGGCATTGATATTAACGACGAATGGAAAGATATAGTGCGCCAGCTGGCCAACACGCAGCATAGCCGCATTTTGTTGTACCGTGACAGTATTGACGATGCACTTGGCTTTTTGCACACCAGAGATGTGATGCGCCTGGTGCTTAAAGATCAGCTCACGAAGGCTACGCTGCTGCGCTCTGTCAACGACATTTATTTTATTCCCGAGGGTACCCCGCTCAATACCCAGCTGGTGAAATTCCAGAATTCAAAAGAACGTATTGGTTTGGTGGTCGACGAATATGGTGACATTCAGGGATTGGTTACATTAGAAGATATTCTGGAAGAAGTGGTTGGTGAATTTACGACCCATATTGCCGAGCAAAACAGTGAAGAAATTCAACCCCAGCCGGATGGTTCGTTTCTGGTAGACGGCAGTATTAACCTGAGGGATCTGAACCGGGAAATGCAACTGAATTTTCCGACAGACGGCCCAAAAACACTGAATGGTCTGGTGCTTGAGTATCTGGAAGAAATTCCTCAGGCGAACCTGAGCCTGAAACTGTTGGGTTATCCGCTGGAAATTGTCGAAGTACAGGACAACATGATTAAATCAGTACGGAT
>JAYRUI010000262.1:0-5189 GCA_041919175.1 Rheinheimera sp.
CTCTGGCCAGCAGCGACAAGGGCGTGCAGGTCACAGGCGCTACCGGCTTTGGTGTACAGTTGCTGACGGAATGGGCGCTACAACAGCCATAATCACGGCCTGAACCCGGCAGTCGGCTTTTATGGCTGACTGTCGGTTTTTTCCGCCGGTAAAATGTTAATAAAATATAGCTATCTCACTGGTGCAGCGATTGTTTTTGTTTTATCGTTAATGCTGGCAGCTCAACGCGGAGTCAGGCAATTGCGGTTATTTATCTGCACAATAATCTGCACAATAGTGTTCTGCTGTTTTCTTGCAGCGCCAGCAACTCAGGCCATTGCCACAGAGGCCCCTCAGGACACCATCCGTATTGCTGCTGAAGACAACTGGCCACCCTTTTCAGATGAGCGTGGTGAAGGATTGTCTCGTCAACTCGTTGAAACTGCTTTTAAAAGCCAGGGTTACGCCATCGAAACTCTGGTTGTACCTTATGCCAGAGCCTTACATTACACCGAGCACGGCACCACAGACGCCGTCTGGAATCTGACAAAACAACAAAGCACGGAAGAAGCGTTTTTGCTGCATCAAGTGCCGCTGTTTCAGGCTACATCGTCTTTTTATTATCAAAGCTCGACTGCTGACTATCAGACTGTGGCTGATATACCGGACAAAACCGTGGTGGGTGTGATTATCGGCTACGAATATGGTGATTTATATGAACAGCACAAAGACCGCTTCCGGCTGGTGGCAGTGTCGACCCATCCGCAGTTGATTGCGTTGTTGGCTGACAACAAAATTGAGCTGGCGATTTTTTTTGACGACGTTTTACGCCACTACCAACAGCAGATGCCTTCACCAGTGACAGAATTCCGCCGGGGCCAGGTGAATCACAAGAGCGATTTATTTGTTGGTTTTGACAAAAACGACCCGCAAAGCATAAAGCGTGCAGCTGCGCTGGATCGGGGGCTGCGAGCCCTGCATGCGTCGGGAGACTATCAGCGCTTGTTGTTGCAATATCTGGGCAAGGCTACATCAGCTAATAACTAAAGCCGTGTGCAAAAACGCCATCATTGGGCAGTACTGATGCGGATCGGATTACGTCGGCTGAAAAAGTGCGTTCACAATAGAAAGCTTGCGGCTTGACGATGTGCCGGAGAAACCTGGCGCATCGTCCAACAGCCAACACCCTTAAGATTCAAAAATCACCGTCGCACAGGCAAAAGCCTGCTCGTCGCTAATCGACAACCAGCAATGCTTCACACCCAGCTTTTCTGCAAGCGCTAAAGCTGCATCAGTTAATTGCAACTGCGGTCGGCCAAACTCATCGTTACTGATGGCAAAATGCTGAAAAGAAATACCTCGGCCAATGCCGGTGCCAAGCGCTTTGGCGGCCGCCTCTTTAGCGGCAAACCTTTTAGCGAAATAACGCACCGGCTGTTTGTGATTCAGGTAAATAGCTCTCTCGGCTTCGGTTAACACCCGTTCAATCAACCTGGGAGAGCGCTGTAAACTTTGCTCAATACGGCAGATTTCAACAATATCAGTGCCAAGTCCGAGAATAGCCATTAGCGGCGTGCCTCCACCATTAACCTTTTCATTTCAGCAACGGCCGGGCCTAAACCGGTAAAAATGGCGCGGGCAATCAATGCATGACCAATATTCAGTTCATACATCTGTGGAATAGCAGCTATAGCCTGCACATTGTGAAAATGTAAACCATGGCCGGCGTTCACGACGATGCCAAGCGCGTGGGCATGTTCAGCAGCAAGACGGATCCGCTCCAGCTCAGCGAGTTGCACTTTAGGGCAAGTGGCGTCGGCATAAGCACCGGTATGAATTTCAATATAGGGTGCACCAGCTTTAGCTGCAGCGGTAATTTGTGCCAGATCAGCGTCAATAAATAACGACACCAGAATGCCGTCGTCAGTCAGGGTTTTTACCGCTCTTTCAATATGGCTGAGGTGACCTGCCACATCCAATCCACCTTCAGTGGTGAGCTCCTGGCGTTTTTCCGGCACTAAACAACAAAAATGTGGTTTTAGTTTGCGGGCAATACCGAGCATTTCATCGGTGACACCCATTTCAAAATTCAGCCGGGTCTGAATAGTGTCTTTTAACAAAAACACGTCTCTGTCCTGGATATGGCGGCGGTCTTCACGTAAATGCACAGTGATGCCGTCGGCGCCAGCCTGCTCTGCCAATAAAGCTGCATGCACAGGCTCCGGATACTGGCTGCCACGGGCCTGACGAACAGTGGCGACATGGTCAATATTGACGCCTAAATAAATGGGTTGCATCACAAATCTCCAATACTGATAAGCGCAAGGCTCACCAACCTTATAAAAAACTACCGGTTAAAAAGCGCGCGGCTGGCGAGTGGTTGATTGCCAAGCAGCGGTTGTAATAAAAAACGGCACAGTTGTTTAGCCACCCAAAGAGCATTGTCGTGCCACTGACCGCGGGCTATCGCCAATAAAGCTTCCCCAGGCCAGCCGACACCATGATGTGCACCTTCAGCGTCGATAAAACCTGTACGTAGTAAACCCGCTTCCGGTTGCCACTGATACAGAGCATCTGCTGCAACAGGTTGTTGCATCAGATCAAACTCCAGATCCACCGGCACGCCAAGTTCTTGCAGCAACAGCAGTTCAAAGCGACGCAGCACCGGCTGTAACAACCCTGGATGCGGCTGGGCCGCGGCTAAATCCAATAAACTTTGTTGATAAATCACAAACAGATGATCGCTTGCCACGTCCTGCGGCCAAATTCGGCACACAAGCTCGTTGAGATACATGGCACTAAATAAAAAGTCACCCTGAAACTGCAGCGCCGGTTGTTGTTCTTCCAGTGCCCGCACTGTTTTTAATTCACCGCGGCCTGTTAACTGCACTGCCAACAATGCAAAAGCGGGCCAATTGCTGCGCCCGCCTTGTTTTTTACCCGGGCGACGTGCCACTGCACGTAACCGCCCTTGCTCTGGTAACAATAAATCCAATAACAGCTTGTCGTCTCGAAAAGCTCTGCTGTGCAGCAGATAAGCCGGACTAAAGCCTGTGGTCATTAGTCTTCGCCATAACCTAAACTGCGTAGTGCGCGTTCGTCATCGGCCCAGCCAGATTTAACCTTGACCCACATCTGCAAAAACACCGGTTGTTCAAACAGGTCTTCCATATCTTTGCGGGCTTCAGAAGCAATAGTTTTAATGCGTTCACCGGCTTTGCCTATCACCATGCGTTTTTGCGTGTCACGCTCCACCAGGATCAGCGCAGCAATGTGGTAGTGTTTTTCTTCCCACTTAAAACGCTCAATTTCTACCGTGACCGAATACGGCAGCTCATCACCCAAAAAGCGCATCAGCTTTTCACGCACAATTTCAGAAGCCATAAAACGTTGGGAACGGTCGGTAATGTAATCTTCCGGGAAGAAAAACTCACAAGGTGGCAGGTGCCTGTGCACTATGTCACGCAGCGCGGCCACATTGGTGCCCTTTTCTGCCGAAAGCGGCACTATTTCGACAAAAGACAATTGCGTGCCAAGCCACTGTAAATGTGGCAACAACTCTTCTTTGTCTTTGTATAAATCAACTTTATTGACCACCAGGATCACCGGTTTGTTGGCGGCAATTAAACGGTTCAGCACCATTTGATCGTCTTCCAGCCAACGGGTGCCTTCTACCACAAAAATCACCAGCTCAACGTCCAGAATAGAACTGGCCGCCGCTTTGTTCATCAGGCGGTTAATAGCGCGTTTTTCTTCGCTATGCAGGCCCGGCGTGTCCACATACACCGTCTGGTATTGACCGACGGTGTCAATGCCAACAATACGGTGGCGGGTGGTTTGTGGTTTTTTTGACGTGATACTGACTTTTTGGCCGATCAGCTGATTCAGCAACGTCGATTTGCCAACATTCGGACGGCCAACAATAGCCACTAAACCGGCAAAAGTTTCGCCGGCGGTTTCAGGAATATTATTTGTCATGGGTAAGCTGTTCCAACACCAGGTTCGCGCAGTCTTGCTCGGCCTTACGGCGTGAGCTGCCACTGGCAATAATAGGCTGCATGCCAGCCACTGTACATTTCACGGTGAAGGTTTGGTCATGGGCATCACCCAGTACTTCAATCACATCGTATTGCGGTAATGCCATCTTGCGGCCCTGCAGATATTCCTGCAGTTTGGTTTTGGAGTCTTTTTGCACCCCGGGTTCAATCACCGTCAGGCGCGAACCAAACCAGGCCAGAATACGTTCTTTACAAACTTCGCTGCCACCATCGAGGTAAATAGCCCCTAAAATGGCTTCAACGGCATCGGCGAGAATTGATTCACGGCGAAAACCACCGCTTTTTAATTCGCCTGGCCCTAAGCGTAAAAACTCAGAAAGCTGCAACTCTTTGGCAATTTCCGCCAGAGTGACACCTTTAACTAACGAAGAACGCATCCGGGTTAAATCCCCTTCCCGCGTTTTTGGAAAATTCTGATACAAAGCTTCGGCGATGACAAAACTTAAAATGGCATCACCTAAAAACTCGAGTCGTTCATTGTGTTTGCCTTTACAACTGCGGTGCGTCAACGCCTGTTCCAGCAGCTCGGGCTGCTGGAACTGGTAACCCCGACGTCGTTGTAATGGCGCTAAAGAAACTTGCATGCCTACCCTTATTCAATCTTACCCAGACGCTCAAACCGCACCCCAACCGGGATCCAGCTTGGTAAAGCGCTGTTCGGATCTTCACTAAATTCAAAACTCATCCACTTAAATACCGCTTTCCCCACCAGATTCTGCTCTGGCACAAAACCCCAGAAGCGGCTGTCACGGCTGTTATCGCGGTTATCACCCATGGCAAAATAATGGCCTTCAGGCACAATAAACTCTGTGGTCTCAGTACCAGGCTGACGGTAATAATTGTGAATAGGCTCCGGCAACATGGCATTTTGTAAAATGTCATAACTTTTGGTTGTGCCTTGTTCGGTAAAACGTTTCAGTGGATAAGGCCCTAAGAAAAACTCGCCTTCAGACTGTAATTCCTGATGCAGAGGCTCCAATACAGGGCATGGCTGGTTCAGGTTTTTATCACAGGCTTTTTGCAGATATAACTGCTTGTTTTTATAAACAATACGGTCGCCAGGCAAACCAATAATACGTTTGATGTAATCAACTGTCGGCTGCTCCGGGTACTTAAATACCGCCACATCGCCATGTTCTGGTTTACCGGTTT
>JAYRUI010000263.1:0-5175 GCA_041919175.1 Rheinheimera sp.
AACACCCGGCCTTTGACTTGCTGTTTTGGCAAAGGCGCTGGTGCCTGGCGTTGTTGTTGCAAGGCAATGTCGTGTTCACTTTTTAGCTCAATGCTCTGTGGCGCCACAACCAGCTTGATACTGGCAATAAAACAGCTGCCTTCGCCTTCAATGGCACTGTGCAGTTTCAGGTTGCCAGCCATTTTTTCACAAAGCTGGCGCGCAATCACCAAACCAAGCCCTGTGCCACCAAACTGCCGTTGCACCGACACATCGGCCTGACTAAAGGCCTGAAACAACAGTTGTTGTTGCGCCGGGTTGATGCCAATGCCACTGTCTGTAACCGCAAATTGCAGCTGATCTTCATGGCGGCTGATGTCGATACGGACAAAACCACTTTCGGTAAATTTGATGGCGTTATTGCATAAATTCAGCAGAATTTGTTTCAGCCGGGTAGGGTCTGTCAGAAGCATCGAAGGCAGCGGCAACTGGTAATGCAGCGAAAAATCCAGACCTTTTTGCAGGGCCCGGTCTTTCACCAGTAACTCCAGATCCAGCAGCAGCTGGCACAGGTTCACCGGCAGGACTTCTAAATCCAGTTTGTTGGCAGAAATTTTCGAAATATCGAGTAAATCATTCAGCAGTGCCTGCAGATGTTTACCGTTACGGCAAATGGTCTGAATGGCTTGTTGTTGATCGGCTACATCAAACTCACCGGCCAGTATCGCTTCGGCGTAGCCAATGACGGATGCCAGCGGGGTGCGGATCTCATGGCTGATGGTGGCTAAAAAACGGCTTTTGGCTTCATTGGCTTGCAATAACTGTTCTGTCAGCTGCTGCAGTTCATAACGCTGGCGCACCAGACGCAGTTGGGTGGACACCCGGGCTTTGACGACTTCAGCATGGAAAGGTTTATGAATATAGTCCTGAGCACCCAGTTGCAGCCCGCGTTGTTCATGGTCAGCCGATTGTAGGCCGGTAATAAAAATCACTGGAATTTGACTGGTTAGAGTGTTGGCGCGCAACGCTTTGAGGGTGTCAAAACCGTCAAGCCCTGGCATCAGCACATCCATCAGGATCAAGTCGGGTTGCAGCTCAGCACATTTATCCAGGGCTTGCTGACCGTTTTGCGCCAATCTGATGACATAGTCCGGCCTTAATAAATCAGCCAGAACTTTCAGATTGGATTTTTCATCATCGACCAGCAGCAGACTTGCCCTTTCCGACATCACTGTCCTTAATCCTCCAGTGTTGGGTCCTTTGCCCACAACACCCGGTTTTTGCCTTCTCGTTTGGCCTGATACAACATGTCATCGGCTTGTTTGAGCACTTGTTCCGCAGAATCAGTGGCTGTTGCCAGCACAGTGCAACCGCCGGCGCTTATTGTTAAAAAGCCCTGGGTTGGCTGATGCGGTATTTGCAGGTTTAATATGGCCAGACGGCAATTTTCAATCATCTGCCAGCTGGCGGGCTGCGGTGTGTCCGGCAGGATGATAACAAATTCTTCACCGCCATAACGGGCAATAAAATCAAAAGGACGTTTTAATTCTGCTGAAAGCGTTTTAGCGACAATTTGCAACACTTTGTCACCGGCGGCATGGCCGTAGAAGTCGTTGTAAAGTTTAAAATTATCAACGTCCAGCATCACCAGCGACAAGGGGCTTTGTTTACGGCTGGCGGCACGCCATTCCTGGATAAGAATTTCTTCGTATTTGCGTCTGTTGGCAACTGTGGTCAGCGGGTCAATATTGGCCAGTTGTTCCAGCAATAATCTTTGTCTGGCCAGCTGCAAATGCAGTTTGATTCTGGCCAGCACTATGGCGGCGTGAAAAGGTTTATTGATGTAGTCACAAGCGCCCAGCTGCAGGCCTTGTTCTTCGTGGCTGACGTCGTTTAGTGACGTAATAAAAATCACCGGAATAGCACAGGTATTCGCGTCGTGTTTCAGCCGGCTTATTACTTCAAAACCGTCAATACCCGGCATTACGACGTCCAGCAGGATCAGGTCCGGCTGGTATTCGGCGGCTTTACGGATCCCTTGCTCACCGTCCTGAGCCAGGATCACTTCCACTTCATCGCGCAGAATATCGCTTAAGATTTTGAGATTGGATTTTTTATCATCAACAATCAAAACCCGTTGTTTTTGCGGCTTAGTGCGCATATTGCTCCGGCAATTTTTCATTCTTACGCCAATAACAGCAGCAAGGCTGTGGCGACTCATCAGCGTTCAGTTTTTGCAATAAAGTCCGGCTTGTCAAATAGCTGTACCGATGTTTTGCAGTTGTTCCAACAATTTCTGACAACGGCTACTTGCTCTTTCATATTCGACATCACTGATTTCATCCGCAATCTGACAAAGTGCCGGCCAATAAGGCTGAGCACGGCCAAGCTCAAGCAGCGCAGGGACCAGTTCTTCAGCTGCAAAATCAGATTCCTGCAGTAAAGGTAAAATCGCCCGCAACACAGCTTCCAGGCTGTCAAACTCAGCTTTACGTGCGCTCTGGGGCAGTATTTTGGTCAGTTGTTGTTGCAATTGTTGCAGCTGGTGCAGCATCAATTCAAACATTGGGGCTTCCACGCCACCTTCGGCAAGAGCCCGTTCCACCTGCTGACAACTGTGCGATAAGGCAAAAGCACCGATATAAGCGCTGGTTGATTTCAGTGAATGTACGTCCAGGTGCAGTTGTTGCCATTGTTGTTGCTGACAAAGTTGTTGCAGCTTTGCAACCTCGTCCCGGTGTTCCAGCTGGAAATCACGCACCAGATTCAGATACAAAGCAGTTTTGCCGCCGAGGTTTTTCAGCGCCTGTGCCATATCCAAATCGGCAACTGCAGCCAGTTCGGTTAATAACTGTTGCTCCGTTAAACTCAACACAGTTTCGCTCTGCTGCGCTTGTGGCGCAGCAACTGGCGTCAGGTACGTCAGCAGGGTGCGGTATAACTGTTCAGGGTCGATAGGTTTGGTTAAATGTTCATTCATACCCGCCACTTTGCTTTGCGCAATGTCACTTTGCATGGCGTGCGCCGTCATCGCAATAATCGGCAGGTCGGTCAGCATCAACTGTTGGCGGATATGTTGGGTCGCGGTCAGGCCATCCATCTGCGGCATCTGAATATCCATCAACACTAAATCATACCTTTGTTGTTGCAGGCGCCGGATGGCAAGGACACCGTTTTCAGCAATATCAACCTGCACTTTGCTGTCTTTGAGCAACCCAAGCGCCACCTGCCGGTTGATAGGATGATCTTCTACCAGCAAAATACGGTAAGGCGACAGGTTGGGGATCTGGCTGTCGGCTACTGCCTGCCGCCGCACCGGTTGCTCCTGCTGCAGCATAGTGTAAATCGCATCCAGTAAAATCGAATGATTCACCGGTTTTTCAATAAACTGCTGAATTTTCACACCTTGCAAGGTGGCCTTGGCTTGTTCTTTGTCGTAAGCCGACACCATCAGAATATGAGGCGCGTTGTCCAGTTGCTGGATCCGGCGGGAGGTTTCGATACCATCCATGCCCGGCATACGCCAGTCCATCAACACAAAATCATAAGGCCTGTTATTGGCGCGGGCCTGCTGCACCAGTTCAATGGCCTGATAGCCATTGTCGGTTTCGTCCGCTGTTATGCCAAGTTCACTCAGTAAACTACGCAGCACAGTGCGGGCCAGGCTGATATCGTCCACCACCAGCGCCCTGAGTTTGCCAAAATCCAGCGGTAAGCTGGTGCTGCTGGCCGCGGGCAAGGCAGGGGCTTTACCCAGCACAATAGTGAAATAAAAGGTGCTGCCCACATCAGGCTGGCTTTCCAGCCAGATATGCCCTTGCATCAGTTCACACAACTGTTTGCAAATCGCCAGCCCCAGGCCGGAGCCACCGTATTTGCGGGTAATGGAGTCGTCGGCCTGACTAAAAGACTGAAACAGGCTTTGTTGTTGATCCGGGCTGATGCCAATGCCATTGTCGCTGACAGAGCCTTGTACTTTTAACTCGTCACCTTCGTCCGATATCAGCTGTAATTTAATACCAATAGCGCCATGATCGCTGAATTTCACTGCATTACTGATAAGGTTCACCAGCACCTGTTGAATACGCAGCGGGTCGCCCAACATCATTTGTGGCAACTGCGGATCGATGTCACATACCAGCTCCATTCCTTTGGCATGTGCTCTGAGTGCGTTCAGATTCACAGCGCGCCGTATCACTTTATCCAGCGCAAAACGGGTTTGTTCCAGCTCCAGTTTGCCGGCTTCAATTTTGGAAAAATCGAGAATGTCGTTCACCAGGCTGAGCAAGACCTCGCCGGATTCCTGAATTTTACTGACATAATCCTGCTGTTCACTGTTGAGCTCGGTTTTGGCTGTTAAGCGGCTTAAACCAATCACGGCGTTAATAGGGGTGCGGATCTCGTGGCTCATCCGGGCTAAAAAGGATGACTTCGCTGCTGTCGCGTCTTCGGCGCGGATTTTGGCCGACGCCAGCTCCTGGGTGCGCTCCCAGACTTTTTGTTCCAGGTTTTTGTTTGCAGCAATCACCTGATGATAAAGCCGGGTATTTTCAAACAAAATGGCGGTTTGATTGGCCAGCAGCTGCAGCAGGTTAATGCGTTCTTCGGTAAAAGCACCGGTCAGTTCAAAATGCTCCAGATACAACAAACCAAACAGCTGGCCGCTGACAATCACCGGAATACATAAAATAGCCGCCGGCAGTGGCTGTTGATCTGCGGCTGCAACCAAATCCTGCAGCAGGTTCACGGCCATGCCGGTGTCGTTAATTAATCTTGGTTGCAAACTGCGGCACACCAGCGCCTGCAGCTGGGCCGATAACAAACGGCCGCTGGCACTTTGTGGTGCACAGGCTTTGGGTTGTAGTTGTTGTTCGTCATCAAGTAACAACAGGTGGCCAGCTTGGGCTCCAGCGTTTTCAACAATTAAATCAATCATTTGCTGTAGAAATGCGGCTAAGTCTATCTGGCCGCTTAAGGTTTCGGCAGCTTTGAGGACCGAGGCCATATCCAGTAGCTGGCTTTGTGGTTTGTGGTGTTGTGACAACAAAGGTTGTTGCTGTTGCATCAAGGCCACTTTGTTGTGTGCCTGCCAGTTTTGATAGCTATGCTGGGCTTTTTGCAGGTAGACATTGGCAAAATCGGCTTTACCCTGACTTTGCCAATAATGGGCGGTCAGCTCCTGGCTGATGGCCAGAT
>JAYRUI010000264.1:0-5153 GCA_041919175.1 Rheinheimera sp.
ATCACCTAAACGACAGCCGTTTTTCACCTTTTTCAGGCCCAGGTATAAACACTCCTGAGTGACCCGAATTAACCGCTCAGCCAGAATGCTGGGTTTGCCAATCACAAACATCTTCGAAGTGTCACCGTGGTAACCGTCTTTAATGACAGTGATATCAATGTTGATAATGTCGCCATCTTTTAATAACTTGTCGTCGGCCGGAATGCCGTGACAAATCACGTGGTTCACCGATGTGCAAATCGACTTTGGAAAACCATGGTAATTCAGTGGGGCAGGGATGGCCTGTTGCACATTGACAATATAGTCATGGCAAATCCGGTCCAGTTCGCCGGTGCTGACACCCGCTTTGACATGAGGCTCAATCATTTCAAGCACTTCAGCTGCCAAACGGCCTGCAACACGCATTTTTTCAATCTGTTCCTGGGTCTTAATGTTCGCCGCCATGCCATCTCTCTCTGCTGCAAAACTACACAATACATTGTGTTTATGGGGCGCCTATGGTATAAAGCGCGCCGCAATTTGGCAAATAGCTTGTGGCTTTTTTCACGATATACTACAAATGCTGTTGTCAGCTTAGAGAAGCTACCTTAATTAAATAACACACATACATCGTCACATAAGCCGGGGTGCCAATGAAAATTGGTCGGATTTATGGGGTGTATGGAGGCCTAACCCCCATTAAAGGAAATACTCTGATGGCAAAAGTTTCAATGCGCGATATGCTCCAGGCGGGCGTACATTTTGGTCACCAAACCCGTTACTGGAACCCAAAAATGAAGCCATTCATTTTCGGCGCCCGTAACCGCGTTCATATCATCAACCTGGAAAAAACTGTTCCAATGATGAACGACGCTCTGACTTTCATTCAGTCAGTTGCCGCTAAAAAAGGCAAAATCCTGTTTGTTGGTACCAAGCGCGCAGCTTCAGAAGCAATCAAAGAAGCAGCTCAGCAATCTGATCAGTACTATGTAAACCACCGTTGGTTAGGTGGCATGCTGACTAACTGGAAAACAGTTCGTCAATCTATCAAGCGCCTGAAAGACCTGGAATCACAAAGCCAGGACGGTACTTTCGACAAGCTGACTAAAAAAGAAGCTTTAGACCGTACCCGCGAGATGGAAAAGCTGGAGAAGAGCTTAGGCGGTATCAAAGACATGGGCGGCTTGCCTGATGCTCTGTTTGTGATCGACGCTGACCACGAACATATCGCTATCAAAGAAGCAAACAACCTGGGTATCCCGGTAGTTTCTATCGTTGATACCAACTCTGATCCAAAAGGTGTTGATTTTGTTGTTCCAGGTAACGATGACGCTATCCGCGCTATTCAACTGTACCTGAGCGCAGTCAACGCAGCTATCGTTGAAGGCCGTGATAAAAACATCGAAGTTCAGGCTGAAGCCGACAACTTCGTTGCAGCTGAGTAATACAGCTGTGTGCAGACTGTCATAAACCGTCTGCATTCACCTTTTAATCTGGACAGGGGCTACGGCCCCTGTTTGTTCAATCTGATTGAAACGAGGAATTTCCCATGGCTGTAACTGCCGGTATGGTTAAAGAATTACGCGAGCGCACTGGCGCTGGCATGATGGACTGCAAAAAAGCGTTAGAAGAAACTGCAGGCGACATCGAAGGCGCAATCGAATTAATGCGTAAAAACGGTCAGGCTAAAGCTGCCAAGAAAGCTGGCCGTATCGCCGCTGAAGGTACAGTGATCACGCGCGTTGGCGGTGGTTATGCTGTTGCTATCGAATTTAACTGTGAAACAGACTTCGTAGGCCGTGACGCCAGCTTCCTGGCATTTGCCAACGCTGCTTCTGATCTGGCTCACGCGAACAAGCTGTTCACTGTAGAAGAACTGTCAGCTGCCAAGCTGGGTGACACTACTGTTGAAGAAGCCCGTGCTGCGCTGGTAACCAAAATTGGTGAAAACATCAATATCCGTCGTATCTCTGTAGCTCAGGGTGACGTGATTGGTCAGTACACGCACTCAGGCCGTATCGGCGTATTAGTCGTACTGGAAGGCGGTAACGAAGATATCGCAAAAGACGTTGCTATGCACGTTGCTGCTAACAACCCTTCATTCCTGACGCCAGAGTCAGTGCCAGCTGAAGTTGTTGCTAAAGAGCAGGAAATCCAGATCGAAATCGCTATCAACAGCGGCAAGCCAAAAGAAATCGCTGAGAAGATGGTTGCAGGTCGTATGACGAAGTTCACCGGTGAAGTATCTTTAACTGGTCAGGCTTTTGTTAAGGATCCTAACATCACTACTGGTGACTTCCTGAAGCAAAACGGCGCTAAAGCTGTCAGCTTCATTCGCTTAGAAGTAGGCGAAGGCATCGAAAAAGCAGAAACTGACTTCGCTGCTGAAGTTGCTGCACAAATCGCTGCTGCTAAAAAATAATGCGAGCTTTAGCTAATGGCTAAAACCCGCTAAAATAACCGCGACTTTGGCTTTGCCAGTCGCGGTTTTTTTATAATTGAAAGTTGCTAAACCTGTGGTTTTGCCAAAATTTCAACAAGCTGTGACAGCGATAGTGCTGGCACAGTTTGTCTCTGGCTGTTGAGCTGCTGTAACGCAACAGTTGAGCAATAACAGCTATCGCTGATGCAGTGCGGACTGCAACGGCAGTGCCGGATGCGGCATGGCTGCCAATAAGGAAACCGCAACTATGTATACAGATGAACATTCAATCCGGCCTGATGGGGATCTCATGAGCACAAGTCCAAAACCAACCTACAGAAGAATTTTATTAAAACTGAGCGGTGAAGCCCTGATGGGTGATGAAGGCTTTGGTATTGATCCCAAAGTATTAGACCGCATGGCACAGGAAATTAAAGAACTGGTTGAGCTGGGTGTGCAGGTGGGTATCGTGATTGGTGGCGGTAACATTTTCCGCGGTGAAGGCCTGGCGAAAGCCGGTATGAACCGTGTTGTTGGCGACCATATGGGCATGCTGGCCACTGTGATGAACGGTTTAGCGATGCGTGACGCTTTGCACCGTGCTTTTGTCAACGCCCGTCTGATGAGCGCTTTCCCGCTGAATGGCGTTTGTGATAACTACAGCTGGGCGGAAGCTATCAGCTTACTCAAATCTGGCCGGGTGGTGATTTTCTCTGCCGGCACAGGTAACCCGTTTTTCACAACAGATTCAGCCGCTTGTTTACGCGGTATTGAAATTGAAGCTGACTGTGTCTTAAAAGCTACCAAAGTAGATGGTGTGTATTCAGCCGATCCGGTGAAAGACCCTGCAGCCACTTTATACAGCCAGCTGACGTATGACGAAGTGCTGGATAAAGAGCTGAAAGTGATGGATTTAGCCGCATTTACGCTGGCACGTGATCACAATATGCAAATCCGCGTCTTTAATATGAACAAGCCAGGCGCATTAAAACGCGTCATTATGGGCGAGAGCGAAGGCACAGTGATCGACCACGCCGAAAATTTACAGTAAACTAGCCGCCATCCTGCCCGGGCACAGCATGCTGTGCCTTATACAACACAAAGGAAGAATCAGGTGATTAACGATATTCTGCAAGACAGTAAAATCCGTATGGAAAAAAGCGTTGAAGCGCTGAAAAACCAATTGTCTAAAATCCGTACCGGCCGCGCCCATCCAAGCCTGCTGGATGGTATTTCTGTATCTTATTATGGTACTGACACACCACTTCGTCAGGTTGCCAACGTGTCGTCTGAAGATGCCCGTACTCTGATGATCACAGTGTTTGACCGTTCGATGATCCAGGCGGTAGAAAAAGCCATTATGCAATCTGATTTGGGTTTAAACCCAATTGGTGCCGGTACTTCCATCCGTGTACCTTTACCGCCGCTGACCGAAGAACGTCGTCGCGACCTGGTGAAAGTTGTGCGTGGTGAAGCTGAAGGCGCCCGTGTTGCAGTGCGTAATATTCGCCGTGACGCGAACGCTGATTTAAAAGCGCTGTTAAAAGAAAAAGAAATCAGTGAAGATGACGAACGTCGTGGTTCAGAAGAAATTCAGAAAATCACTGATGTTTGGGTGAAAAAAGTCGACGAAGTACTGGCAGCCAAAGAAAAAGAATTAATGGAAGTTTAATTCCCGCCATTGCTTTGTAAACAAAGCGCCGTGCAGCTCCACTTCGCGGCGCTTTTTTGTTCGGGTAAGTTTTTAAGTCAGACCATATTTGCAGGCAGGCATTGATGACAGAAGAGACACAAGCGTTTAACAGCGCTTTGCCACAACATGTCGGAATTATTATGGATGGTAACGGCCGCTGGGCCGAACGCCAGGGCAAACCACGGGTGTGGGGCCATAAAAAAGGCGTCGATGCAGTGCGTAAAGCCGTGAGTTTTTGCCGTAAATTAGGCATTCCATCGCTGACGTTATTTGCTTTTTCCAGTGAAAACTGGCGCCGGCCTGAAGATGAAGTATCCAGTCTGATGCAGCTGTTTTTATTTGTACTGCAACAGGAAGTGAAAGTACTGCACAAAAATCAGGTGCGGCTGAACATTATTGGTGACTTGTCGCGTTTTAGCCCTAAGTTGCAGGAAAGTATTGCCAAAGCGCAGGCACTGACCGCCGGTAACACAGGTTTGACCCTGAATGTGGCGGCCAATTACGGTGGGCGCTGGGATATTGCCAATGCGGCGCAACAGCTGGCGGCACAAGTGGCCAATGGTCAATTACAAGCCACTGATATTACCGAACAACTGCTGAGTCAGCATATTCAGATGCATGAACAGCCAGAACTTGATTTAATGATCCGCACAGGTGGCGATATCCGCATCAGCAACTTTTTGCTGTGGCAGGCCGCTTATGCCGAATTATGTTTTCTTGACACCTTGTGGCCGGATTTTGACGACCAGGTGTTTGCTGATGCTATTGCCAGTTTTGTGAGCCGTGAGCGCCGTTTTGGCTGCACCGGCGCGCAAATCCGTGAGCTGGCGGCAGGCTCCACAGAAGGACAATAAGTTTGTTTAAACAACGTCTGATCACTGCTCTGGTTCTGGCGCCTTTAGCGCTGGCGGCAGTGTTTTATTTGCCACCTGTTGGTTTTGCTTTGTTTTTAGGCGCTGCTTTTGTGATAGCCGCCTGGGAATGGGCGGCTTTTTGTGGCTGGAACGGTCTGGTGCATAAAAGCAGCTTTGCGCTCGGTACCGCCCTTTGGTATCTGAT
>JAYRUI010000265.1:0-5143 GCA_041919175.1 Rheinheimera sp.
ACCGTCGTAGTTATTCAGCGAGGTGTACATTTTGCTTTGCCAATGCGCGCTCAGCTGTGGCTCCAGCGCAAAACCTGAGGCCAGCTCGTAGGTATGACGTACACTTAAAGTACTGGACCAGTCCGGTGAATAAGGCAGGCTGTTGCCGCTGATATCCACTTTACCGGCACAAGGTTTTTGGCCGTATTCCAGCCGCTCGGCGCAATAATAAGCGTCTTCAAACGGAATATTATCCACCCGCGCATTCAGCCAGGCGACATAACCCGACACCCGGCCGCCGGTCCACGGAATATAATCCAGCTCCAGCTCTAAACCTTTGAGAGTCGCTTCACCTATGTTGGTGGTGACGTTATGGGTTTTTTCGCTGCCGTCGGGTCTGGTACCGACTTTTTGGTTGTTGGTCACCTGCATATCAGTGTATTCACTGTAAAACAGCGCCGCCGACAGGTTCATCCGGCCATCCAATAATGCGCCTTTATAACCGGTTTCGAAGTTGGTCACTTCTTCCGGGCCATAAGGCAGGTTGGAATATTGGCCACAGTCGCAGATATCAAAATCTTCAAAAAAACCACCGGCTTTAAAGCCTGTCGCGACAAAAGCGTAAATCATGTCATCGGATGGCAAGCGATAATCAGCGCCCAGTTTCCAGGTGCCTTTTTGCCAGTCCTCGGTGTGATAAGTGCGGCGACCGGCGGTTAGCACCTGGCCAAGTGGCGCATAGGTGCCCATATCTTTGGTCAGATTATTCGACTGAATACTGCCATTCAGGCTTGGGTTGTATTTGCCGTTGTAATATTTGTCGCTGAACACTAGCTCGTAACCCACACCGCCGTTATCAATTTTTTCGTCTTTGGTTTGGCGATAACCGAACGTCAGCTGCAATTTATCTGTCAGGCTGTAATCCAGCTGACCAAAAACAGCGTCGGCGTTGGCACGACGGTCGTCCTGCGGGTAGGAGAACGCTGCCGGGTGATAACCTAAAGCCGGGTGACGCAGGCCATGCACCAGCTCGACATCAAACTTAATTTTGTTTTTTTCCCGCATCGAAAACAGGCCAGTCACCAGCTTCAGCTCGCTGGAACTGTAGGTAAACTGCAACTCATGAATAGTGGAGTCAAAAGCTGCATTGGTGCGGGCGTAACGGTCAAATAACAGCGGATGGCTGAAGCTGTCGAGTTTGGCGCGTGAAGGCGCAGCAGCAAAACCGGCATCTTCATCAAATAACTGAAAACGTTCCTGCTCTGACACGCTAAAACGATAATCGGCGGCCCACACGTCACTGAACATCCAGTTCAGGTGTGAGCGCATATTGTCGATGGTCATGTCCATATCACCAGGCACGTTGATATTGGCGTAAAACTGCTGGTTCGTGCATTGATCGACAGTGCCTTTGGCCTGTTTACAGTCTTTTAAAAACAATTCACCGGCACTTTTATCGGCAAAATGCTCCAGTGTCAGATCCCAGGTTAACGCGTCTGTTGGCACCCAACGTGCTAAACCACGGATAGCCTGTTTGTTCGAGTTACTGTAGTAGTCTTTTTTACTGACACGGCGGTTTTCGCGTTGATCGGTGTCGGCAATACCATCGGCTGCCATAGGTTTGCCGGTAAAAGGGTCATTAAGGTCCGGCCTGTTAATATCGCGGGTGTCCATGTCCTGCTGAATATAACCGTCACGCCGGTCGGCCATCAGTGCAAAACGCAAAGCAAATCGGTCGTTGACCGCAATATTGGTTAAACCTCTGAGTTGTTTATGGTTGTAGTTGCCATAACCCAACACAACACTGCTGTAACTGTTGGCGGTGTCTGGTTTATTCGGAATAACGTTAATAGAACCACCGGTGGAGTTACGGCCAAATAAAGTCCCTTGCGGGCCACGTAATACTTCCACCTGCGACACGTCATACAGCAGCGCCAGCGCACCTTGGGGTCTTGGTGAATAAATACCGTCAATATGCACACCCACCGCCGGGTCACCGGTTTCAGTGTTGTTGCCTGAACGCACACCACGGATAGATGCCTGAATGCCGGAATCTGTGCCCGACACCACAAACTGGGTGTTTGGAATAGCTGTGGTGAGTTCACGCAGTTCTTTGACACCACCGCGGGTCAGCATATCCTGACTAAAAGCGGTCACGGCAACCGGGGTTTCCATCAGATAAGTTTTGCGTTTGGTGGCAGTTACCGCAATACGCTCAATTTTATTGCCGCTTTTGGCATCGGCACTGTTGTCTGGCACTGCCGCTTCAGTGCTGTTGTTTTGCACTGCTGTTTCAGCGCTGTTGTTTTGCGCCACAACCTCAGTATTCGCCAGCACAGCTGCCGGGCTAAAGAGCGCCAGTGCGATACATACACTCAGATAACCATTACGGTAACTCTGTGGAGCCTGTTTGGAATTGTGAAGCTGATGCCCGTTCCGGTAAAAATTTTGCCCTGCGTTCATTCTGTGTATTCCCCGTTTTTTTATTGTTGCTCTACCGGTCAGGCTCCAACAACTTTGCACTACCACCCGAATTTGCTTGTTGTAAGTTGCGCTGTTTTTGGCAGACTTGTGTGCTCAAAATTTAGTCTATTTGTTTTACTTATTGTTTGTCAATCAATTTGACTTAGTGATTTGGCGCTTTTTTTCTGCGCTGAAAATCAACCAAAAAAACGTTTTAAATAAGTGGGTTAACTACTTATAACTGCCAGTTAATGCTTTGGCAGCTGCAATAGCAGCACAAGCGCGACTGGAATAACTACAGAGATAAGTGGCCAGCTGTGGGTATGAAGCAAGTTCAGCGTCGGAGCGCAGCGCCAGCACCACTACTTTGTCCTGCCATAAAGCGCAGGCTTGTTGCACTTTGAGTTGTTGCGCCGGCAAATCCAGTTGATCGCCGGGCAGCGGGTAATCTTCGGTCACCAGCAATAGCAGATGATCCTCAGGTAACAACAAGTCGCCTGACAGCATGTGCAACAACTGCTGATGACTGATTGCACTGAACTGCGGCTCTGGTTGTTTTGCCGCCTTACGTTCAGCGGCAATCTGCGCAAGTGCCTGTAATAACACAGTACTGGCAGGTACAGGGTCATTGGGGCCTATGCCTCTGCTGTTACAGATTTTGTCGTAACCTGATGGATCTGCAGCAAAAGCCAGAATAAAAGGCTGTTGCAGCGGCAAATGTCCGGCCTGATTTCGAAGTACACGGATTGCGCCAGCAGCTGCTTTTGCTGCCACCTCAGCATCGCTCTGCGACAAAGATGGTTGAGGCAACTGCTGCACCAGCTGATAACGCAGCTTTAATACCCGGTTTAATGCGCTGTCTATCAGGGCTTCCGCCAGCTCACCTTGTCGCACCGCATCAATCACACCGGCAATAGTACTGGCTTGCAGGCTTTTATAATCGGTGCGTTCGTTTTCATAATGCTCTTCGCTCAGCATCACCATATCGGCACCCGCCTGAATGGCCTGCACTGCTGCGGCCACCGGCGAATAAAAACGCCGCATCGCGCCCATATTCATACTGTCGGTCAGGATCACCCCATCAAAACCCAGCTGCTCACGCAACAAGCCGGTTAAAATGGCCGGTGACAACGTAGCCGGATATTCGCTGTCGAGCGCCGGATACAGAATATGGCTGGTCATGATCAAAGGCACACCGGCGGCGATAGCAGCAACAAAAGGTTGCAAATGTGTGGCCAGCAACGCCTCTTTATCCAGCGCCACTGCTGGCAAACCACTGTGGCTGTCGGTGGCGGTATCACCATGGCCCGGAAAATGTTTGGCACAACAAAGACTGCCGCTATTTAACAAAGCCGAAGCTGCAGCGGCCACATGGCGGCTGACCAGCAAAGGCTCTGCGCCAAAAGAACGCTGGCCAATAATAGGGTTATCCGGATTACTGTTCACATCAGCACAAGGCGCCAGAATAGTGTTGTAACCAAGCGACTGCATCTGGCTGGCAAACACCTGATACATAGCCCCGGTGAGCGCCACATCATCCGCCACCCCAAGCGCCAGATTGCCGGGGCCAGTGTCAGTGTAGTGGGTTAAAATGCTCCAGGCACCTTCCTGATCCACCCCGAGCAGCAAAGGCGCATCACAAGGGCGCAGCGCTGCCAGTTGCTGTAACTCCGCAGCCAGCTTTTTGGCGGCTGCCGGAGTAGGAGCATTGTCATCGGTCAGATAAAAACCGCCTATCTGCTGCTCCTGCACTAAACGCCTGGCATAAGGCAAATCCTGACCGGCAAATGCCAGCATAAACAGCTGACCGACTTTTTGCTCCAGCGGCAAACTGGCTATCAGCTGGCTGATTCTTTGTTGCATCTGCATAGAAACTCCCTGTTCTGACAACAAAACATGACCATAAAATATAGAACGAATACAGCAACTTAAGCCGCCACAGCAGCACCGGTGATCAAGGCCACCAGATGTTCTTTACTGACATCGCTAAGCGCCACATCGGCCACCGACTTCCCCTGATACAACACCACTGCCCTGTCGCAGGTTTCCAGCACGTGCTGCATATTGTGACTGATCAGCAGCACAGCCACGCCTTGTGAGCTGATGAGTTTGATCAGCGCATTCACCTGGGCACTTTGCTCCACCCCAAGCGCGGCCGTGGGTTCATCCATAATCACCACATCAGCGCCCCAGTTGACGGCGCGGGCAATGGCAACAGCCTGACGCTGACCCCCGGATAAATTCTGCACTTTACTGTGAAAATCCGGCATCCGGCTGTTCAGACGGTTCAGCGATTTTTTCGCTTGTTTTTGCATAGCTTTTTTATCCAGCCAGCCAAGCGCACGCAGCAGCGGGTTTTTGCTTAAAATTTCCCGGTTTAAAAACAGGTTTTCACTGATATCAAATTCACCAACCATGGCCAAATCCTGAAACACAGTTTCAATACCGGCATCTCTGGCTTGCTGCGGGTTTTCAATCTGCACTTTTTTGTTGTTCACTTTAATGTCGCCGCCATCGGGCTGATGCATACCGGCAATACAACGCACTAACGTGGATTTACCGGCGCCGTTGTCACCCAGCAGCGCCACCACTTCACCTTTTTGCACACTAAAACTGACATCACGCAACGCCTGCACTGCACCAAAAGATTTGCTGAGATGGTTCACTTCCAGCGCCAGCTGACCTAACTGAGTTCTAACCA
>JAYRUI010000266.1:0-5130 GCA_041919175.1 Rheinheimera sp.
ATGGTGGCGGGTGCTATCAGTCAACTGTCTGCTTTTCAATGGAATAACCTCAGTCATCTGGTCGGTTACAAACCCGAAGGCGGCAATATAGGTCACCGGCTGGCAAAAGTTGCCATGGCCGCTAAAACAGACAATTTTGTCGGTTATTACCAGAATCTGCTGTCACATTTGGCCGATGCACAGCAACTGGTGTTAAAAAGTGCCGGCAGCAATACCGTGTTTAATGAACTTTCCTGGCTGGAGCCCGGTGTTTCATCGCTGATGCTGGTTGATAGCCTGAGTTATCTGCCAGACGATATTCTGGCCAAGGTAGACCGGGCTTCAATGGCGGTGTCTCTTGAAAGCCGGATCCCGCTGCTTGATTACCGTATTGTCGAATTTGCCCAAAAAATGCCTTTCCATCTGAAATACCAGCAGGGCCAGACAAAATGGTGCTTGCGGCAAATTCTTGATCAATACGTGCCCAGAACCTTAATAGACAGACCCAAAAAAGGTTTTGGTGTGCCACTGGCAGAATGGCTCAGAGGGCCTTTAAAAGACTGGGCTGAAGTTCTGGTACAACCTGATTTACTGCGCAGTCAGGGTTATTTAAATGCTGATGTTGTCGGCAGCATGTGGCAACAACATCAGCAAGGCATCGCCGATTGGCACTTTCAGTTGTGGAATGTATTGATGTTTCAAAGTTGGTTGCAACAACAAGGTTGTGTTGAGTGATAAATTATGCAAAATGCGCAGCTGTGATGCGGCAAGCAACGCGGTGCGGACATGAATAATACAATAACAAACTCACACAAAGTCAGAATTTGTCATATCAGCACCGATCTGGATGTAGGTGGCGCTGAAATGATGCTGAAACGTTTGCTTGAGCATCAGGCCGCCGACAAAGAACAACTTGTGGTGATTTCGTTGCTTGGAACCGGCAAAATCGGTGAACAGCTCAAAGCCCGGGGTTATGAAGTTTATGCATTGAATATGCAGGGCAAACTGGCCTTTCCACTGGCATTGTGGCGCTTGGTCAGGTTATTGCGCCGCTTAAAACCCGATATAGTGCAAACCTGGATGTACCATGCCGACTTATTGGGTGGCTTAGCCGCTTATTTATGTGGGATCCGCCGTATTGTCTGGGGCATTCATTGTACTCAGTTACCGCTTGGCCGGCCTTTAACCCGTTGGGTGATGCAAAGTTGCGCCTGGTTGTCTGGTGTTATTCCGGCAAAAATTGTTTGTGTTGCTGATGCCGCCATGCAGAATCACATTGGCTATGGTTATGCGGCAGACAAAATGCTGGTGATCCCAAACGGATTTTCGCCACCTGCCCTGGTGAAAACTGGCAGCCAGAGGCGGCCATTATTATCAGCCGCCGGTATTCAGGCCGAGCAGCTGGTGATAGGTTGTGTTGGCCGTTTCCACCCTGACAAAGGGCAGGATTTATTGGTAGAAGCCGCAGCTTTGGTGGCCGCGCAATTACCGCAAGTGAGATTTGTATTGGCAGGCCGGGGCTGTGATCCGCAAAACTCAGCTTTAACTGAACAAATTCAGCGTTGTGGTTTGACTGCACAGGTTGTGCTGCTTGGTGAAAGAGATGACATTCCGGCTTTATTGCCTGAGTTTGACCTCTTTGTCATGCCATCACGCAGTGAAGCTTTTCCGGTGGCACTGGGGGAGGCGATGTTGGCTGGCTTGCCTTGTATTGCCACCCGGGTCGGTGACAGTGAAGCCTTAGGCGGACCAGATACCGTTTTTGTGCCGGCACTGAATACTCAGGCGCTGGCGGATGCCATTGTTACGCTAAGCCAGGATACGCCGGAGCAGTTGTTATATCGTGGTCAAAAAGGCCGGGAGAGGGTGCAGGCTCTGTTTTCGATTCAGAGTGTCAGCCAGCGCTATGCGGCTATTTACCAGGATTTATTGAGTTTTTGAATGAAAAAAGTACTGATTGTTGTCAATATCCCAAAGTTCTTCTTGTCTCATTGGTTGAATATAGCGCTCTGCGCAAAAGCGCAGGGTTATCAGGTTCATGTTGCGACTATGGCTGGTGCTGAGGTTGCTGCAATTGAAGATGCGGGTTTAATTCATCACCCGATCCCATTAAGCCGCAGCGGTAAAAATCTGTGGCAGGAGCTACGCAGCTTGTGGGCGATGTACCTGCTGTTTTTGCAGGTAAAACCCGATCTTGTGCATCTTATTACCATTAAACCTGTGATTTATGGGGGGATTGCCGCCCGTTTGTCGGGGGTGAAATCCGTGTTGTCGGCCGTCACAGGCCTGGGGTATGTGTTTATCAATCAGCAAGGTAAAACTTCGGGTTTAAAAAAGCTGGTGTCGGCTTTGTACCGTTATGTGTTTGGCCACCGCAATATCAGAGTTTTGTTTGAAAATGATGCCGACCGGCAGAGTTTTTGTGACAGCAACACAGTGCAGCCGGATAAAACCGTGGTTGTGCACGGTGCCGGTGTGGATTTAACGCAGTTTTCTGCAGTGCCTGAGCCTGAAGGCGTTGTGCGTGTGGTTTTTGCCGCCCGCTTGTTAAAAGACAAAGGGGTGATGGAGTTTTTAGCCGCAGCAGAGCAATTAAAAACATTACCTCAGGTTGAGTTTATGCTGGCCGGTGACACGGATCCTGATAATCCGGCGTCTATTTCAGAGGCTGAGCTGTTGGCTATTAAAGAGCAGGGCAGAGTGTCAGTGCTGGGTTTTTGTGAGGATATGGCCTCTTTATTTCAGTCCAGCCATATTGTGGTTTTGCCCTCTTATCGCGAAGGTTTACCCAAAGTATTAATTGAAGCCGCTGCTTGTGGCCGTGCCGTTATTACCTCCGATGTGCCCGGCTGTCGCCATGTCATTCTGGCTGGGGAAACCGGGTTACTGGTGCCGGTGAAAGATGCAACAGCCCTGGCTGACGCCATCAAAGAGCTGGTTGTTGCAACAGAAAAACGCCGGCAGTTTGGTTTGGCAGGCCGTCGTTTTGCCGAACAACGTTTTGGCCAGCAGCAGATAGGCGCAACTTATATGGATTTGTATCAGCAGCTGTTAGCAGGAGCATCAGCTCATGACTAACCCAATCAAGGTTTTATTAACGGGTTGTGATGGTTTTGTCGGCTCGGCTTTACGTGAAGTTTTGCTGGCAAATGCACAATGTCAGCTGACAACAGTAGGAAGACGACCATCAACACAAGCTGGCGTCCGTCATTTTCAGCTTGAATTAAACCCGACAACGGACAGCAGTGCAGCCCTGGCGCATATCGATGTGGTTATTCATACGGCTGCGCGGGTGCACATGATGAACGACCAGTCAGCGGATCCGCTGGCGGAGTTTCGCCGGGTGAATACCGATGCCACTTTGCAACTGGCTCGCCAGGCTGCGGCTGCCGGCGTCAAACGTTTTATCTTTTTAAGTTCGATTAAAGTGATGGGTGAAGCGCATCCGCCGGGCGTGCCTTTTAGCGTTTCGCAACAGCCTGTTCCTGATGATCCTTATGGCATTTCAAAATTTGAGGCAGAGCAGGCGTTAATGCAGCTGGCACAGCACACCGGTATGGAGGTTGTCATTATCAGACCGCCGCTGGTCTATGGCCCGGGTGTCAAAGCCAACTTCAGACAACTGATCAGTGTGATGGCGCGTCAATGGCCAATGCCACTTGGTTTAGTGAAGAATCAACGTAGTCTGGTGGCGCTGCCAAATCTGGTCGATTTAATCATGTGTTGCCTGACAGCGCCGGCCGCAGCAAATCAGGTTTTTTTAGTCAGTGACGGCAGGGACTTATCCACACCAGCTTTGATGCGTGCCATAGCGCAGGCGCTGGGGAAAAAAGCATTTTTACTCCCTGTGCCTGTGATATTACTTCGCCTGGCGGGTCGGTTAACCGGACGTTCAGCTGTGATAGACAGACTGACGGGCTCATTGCAGCTTGATATCAGTCACACCATCAATACGCTGCAGTGGCAGCCGCCGGTCAGTATCGAACAGGAATTAAAACGAACAGTGGCATTTTTTGAAGCAGAACAGCAGGGAAGGCAGCAGTGACAGATTTGTGGCATTTGCCGGTATTGGTATTCGTTGCTTTTATTTTAACCGCAGTGTTAAGGGCTTATGCCTTACGCCGTAACGTACTTGATATCCCTAATGAACGAAGTTCACATCAGCGGCCAACCCCAAGAGGGGGTGGTGTCGCAGTGGTACTGACTTTTAGCTGTTACCTGCTGTATTTATGGTTGCAGCATGCGCTAAACACAGCGCTGGTATTGCCGTTGCTGTGCAGTGGTTTGTTAGTGGCTGTCATTGGTTTTCTTGATGATCATGGTCATATTGACGCCAGGTGGCGGTTGTTGGTGCATTTTTCAGCCGCAGCGCTGGTGGTTTACTGCAGTAACGGCCTGCCGGTCTTAACGTTTTTCGGCCTTGAAGTGAACTTTGGTATTGCCGGTTATGTGCTGGCGCTATTGGGTGTGGTCTGGGTGTTGAACCTGGTCAATTTTATGGACGGCATTGACGGCATTGCCGGTGTGCAGGCAATTTCAGCCTGCTTAGTGCTGACCGTTTTGATTTATCTGCAGCAACCATCGGCATGGTTAATAGCGTTACATCTCGGGCTTGCTGCCGCCGTTGCCGGTTTTTTATTGTGGAATTTACCGCCGGCGCGCATTTTTATGGGGGATGCCGGCAGCGGCTTTATCGGTTTAAGTCTGGCAAGCCTGACTTTATTGGCCGGTCAACATCAAAGTAACTTGTTTTGGTGTTGGTTAATTATGCTGGCGGTGTTTATTGTGGATGCAACCTATACCCTGATAGTGCGTTTATGCCGTGGCCAACAGTTTTATCAGGCGCACCGTTCTCACGCTTATCAGCATGCGGCGATGCGCGCAGGCAAACATTGGCCTGTGACATACAGTGTGTTGCTGATCAACCTGTTGTGGCTTGCCCCCTGGTGCTGGGCCGTTGTGCAGTACAGCTTTGACGGCGCTTTGGCGTTATGCCTGGCTTATCTGCCGCTAATATTTCTGGCCCGATATTTTAAGGCTGGACGTAATGAATGCTAAATATTTGTTATTTAAAGAAGTGCTGTAAATTTGATATTTTTAGCACCTAATTAAGTAAAGGATGATGAATGGCGGCAGATGAGCGAGCATTGT
>JAYRUI010000267.1:0-5097 GCA_041919175.1 Rheinheimera sp.
TGGAATATCAGGGCAGCATTGGCGCTTTTTTGCATTTATTAGCAGACACAGAACACGCTGCATCCTGGTTGCATAATGTGGCGCAAGTGCAGTTAATTCGGAAAAGGGCGGCCAACGAAGATTTAGTGTACAGCCGTTTTAACGCGCCCTGGCCTTTGGCCGACAGAGAGTTGGTCAGCTGTTCTGACTGGGCGCAGGATGACCGTTTTATGCTGAATTTTGAGGTTGGGGATTGTGGTGATTTAGTGCCGGAAAACCCCGGCAAGTTGCGGTTACGAAACTTTACTGCCAGTTGGCAGTTATATTTGCGCCCCGATGGCAAAGTGCAGCTGCAGTATATTGGCACCGCAGACGCTGGTGGCGCAGTGCCAAGGTTTTTTAGCGATCCTATTACGCTGTCGTCGAGCTGGAAGAGTTTTAATGGTCTGAAACGGCAAATAGAAAAACCAGAGTACCAAAAACCTTATGCCGGTATTTGCGACATCGTTCATCACCCACACAGCACCAGTGACAATTTTACCAACGATATGCCATGTGCCCGGGTGGATTAGCGCTGTTTGATGTTGTCGTTACTAAAGTTGCTCCATCTGGTCGTCGCCCAGCTTATTTTCACCATGCTTTTCGTTCAGAGCCTTGCCGTCACCCAGCTTGTCCTCACAAAACAAGCGGCTAAAACGCTGTTCAGGCGGGTAAGGGAAAATATCTTCGACAAAACCTGCTTTGATTTTTTGTTGTTTATCACACCAAAAATCAGCGTCCAAAAGCTCTGGATGCGCCTGAAATAACAACTGACGTAACTGCGGTTGTGGAGTAACAAAAGTGGCAATTTGCTCAGGAAATACGTCACCCGGGCTCACGCTGTACCAGGGTTCGCTGCTTAGCATATCGTCCCAGTTATCGGTTTTGGGTATTTTGCGAAAGTTCACATCGAGCAGATATTGCACTTCGTCGTAGTCGTAAAACACCACCCGGCCGTGACGGGTGACGCCAAAGTTTTTCAAAAGCATGTCGCCCGGGAAAATATTGGCGGCAATCATGTCTTTCAGCGCCTGACCATAATCAGCCATCAGCCTTGCCTTTTCAGCGTCACTGGCGCTTTCCAAAGCAATATTCAGCGGGATCATCCGTCTTTCAATATACAAGTGCGAAATCACCACCATGTCATCTTCAACACTTAAAGAGCCCGGAATGGCGTCCATCAGTTCGGCTAGAAGCTCTGGGGCAAAACGGTTTTTTGGCAAAGCCACGTAAGAATATTCCATGGTGTCGGCCATCCGGCCAACCCTGTCGTGTTTTTTCACCAGAAAATAACGTTGTTTGACCGTGTCGCGGCCAAAGGCTTTGGTGTCGGCAAATTTGTCGCGGATGACTTTAAACACATAAGGAAATGAAGGCAGGGTAAATACCATCATCACCATGCCGCGAATGCCGGGCGCTGCCACAAAGCTGTCGCTGGATTTCGCCAGATGTTGCAGTAACTCCCGGTAAAATTCGGTTTTGCCTTGTTTATGTAAACCAACAGACGAATACAGTTCGGCCAGGGTTTTATGCGGCAGCAGCTCTTTTAAAAAGTGCACCAAAGCCGAAGGCACCGGCAGCTCCACCATAAAATAAGCCCTGGAAAAACCAAAAATAATGGTCATTTGCTGGGCGTCAGTAATTAAGGTATCCAGATACAGCTGGCGCGGTTGGGTTTTGCTTTGCAAAATCGGAATAATAAAAGGCTGCTGGCCGTCGGGGCTCACTACCCGCCCAACAATATAAGCAGCCTTATTGCGGTAAAACACCGACTTTAAAATATCAAAACGGATTTGAAACACCGGATGGCGGCCATGCGCCGACTGAGCGCGGAATGTCTGGATCACATAACGGATATCCCGCTCTAAATCGGCAAAAGGCAGCGAAAATGCAAAACTTGCGACAATTTTGCGAATACAACTACGCAGGCCGTCCTGCGCCGGAAAATAACTGTCATACACTGAAGCGATAGGGGCTGGCAGCTTTTGTTTGCTTAAGGTCGATTCGACAAAAATATTTTGGTTATGAAAATATTTGCGTTCAAACAAACGGCAAAATACTGAATTATAAAATGTTTCGGCAAGCTCCGCCTGAGGGTGAAAACTTAAAAAATCCAGATAATGTTGTTTCACTTGCTGCCATAACGGCTCGTCCAGGCAATGCTCTGGCAGCTCCTGCACCAGCCGGTCTATGGCTTCCTGCACCCTTAAATCATAAAAACTGATGCGGTCAGAATTATCCTGCTGAAAACCCTGCCAGTCGGCATTGGCAAAACGTTGTTGCGCCTTGGCAGTAATTTGCAAAAACAAACTAAAGTGACGGCGAAAGCCTTTTAAAATCACTTCGGCAATATGGCGCGCCTGACTCATAATGTTCCTTTTATTGCCAAATTGACCGGGCTGGCTGTTGGCAAAACAAATAAAACCAATGAAATACTAAAAAACAAACCGATAAAATAAAAAACGAGTCAGAACTCTAATCTCTATTGATACCCAAAGGCTGCCAAAAAAGCAAAGGCTTGTGGCAGGTTGTTGGGGGCTGTCGAGCATTGCCAAATATTTTTTCAGCTGTTTGACTGGCCAGCCCCTGGTCTTCAGATCACAAGGTGCTTGTATCGCCGCTTTTAACTGTGCTCTGATAGCGCTTTTATTGGCGGCTTCGGAGCGCAGTATGCAACAAGCGGATTTTTGCCCTATTGTCGATTTAAACAGCTGTCTGGCCGATTTACTGTTTGATGCGCAGCAACTGCCTGTTGAAGGTAAGGTGGCTGATTATATCCCCGCGCTTTCAGAGGTTTCGCCAGAGCGACTTGCTATTGCCGTGGCAACTTTAGATGGCAAAGTGTTTGCCGCAGGCGACAGCCATATTCCTTTTTCCATTCAGAGTCTGAGCAAAACCTTTGCCCTGACCATGGCG
This sequence comes from Rheinheimera sp., assembly GCA_041919175.1. GTDB lineage: Bacteria > Pseudomonadota > Gammaproteobacteria > Enterobacterales > Alteromonadaceae > Pararheinheimera. The sequence goes on from JAYRUI010000267.1 coordinate 2,935, forward strand.
ATGCAGCTGCAAGGCGATGAGTTGTGGCAAAGAGTGCGGATGGAGCCTTCAGGACAGCCGTTTAACTCGATAGTACAGCTGGAGTGGGAGCAGGGCATACCGCGTAATCCGGTGATTAACGCCGGTGCTATTGTGATTGCTGATGTGCTGGCCAGCCATTATTCGGCCAGCAAAAACACATTTTTAATGTTTATCCGCCGCTTAGCGCAATGTCAGCAAATTTATATCGACGCCAAAGTGTATGCATCAGAGCAGCAACATGGCAGCCGTAACGCTGCGCTGGCTTATCTGATGAAAAGTTTTGGCAATATTCAAAGTGAAGTGCCGCAGGTGCTGGAGCAATATTTTCACCAGTGTTCGGTAGAAATGAGTTGTGAGCAGCTGGCCAGAAGCTGGTTATATCTGGCCAACAGAGGCGTGGATCCGGTGAGCAATGAGCAAATTTGCAGCCGTAAAGATGCGCACCGCATTAACGCTATTCTGACCACCAGCGGCATGTATGACCAATCCGGCGAGTTTGCCTTTACCGTTGGTTTGCCGGCCAAAAGTGGCGTGGGGGGGGGCATCGTTGCCGTGGTTCCTAATTATGGTGTGATAGCGGCCTGGAGCCCGAGGCTCAATAGCTTTGGTAATTCCAATCGTGCTATGTACCTGATCCGCCGTCTGGCCGAACAACTGGGCTTGTCGGTGTATTAAGCGGAACTCAGACCGCTTGCAGCTTTGTGGCAGAGCTTTGCACAGAGGTTTATAGTGGGCAGCAAAGTGCCTGCACTCTTATTGATATTCAGCCAGAAAAGGACGCCGTTATGTTAATCACTTTTCACAGCAAAGATTATTACCCTATTACCATGTTTGGTGATGTTGCATTGCAACTGATTGAAAAGATGGGCGTGACGCCAAAAGTGCCGGGCGCCATTTATGCTGAAGACGTACCACAGGCGTTATGGCAACTGCAGCAGGCGCTGGAAGATATACCTCAGGCGGATGAGGCTGTGGTCGCGGCACAGGCTGATGCACCGGAAGCCAGCATTAGTTTGCGCAAAAGGGCAGTGCCTTTGCTGGAAATGCTCAAAGGCGCCGCCAAAGCCCAACATAATGTCAGCTGGGATTAACGCGCTGTTATCACGTTAAAAAAAGCCGCTGTTGCGGCTTTTTGCTGCTTCAAAACTTTTTCAAAACTTTGAGTTAAGGTTGCAGCATCGACAATACCGCAGGCAGCAACTGCTGCTGCACAGCTGTTCTGTCAACCTTGGTTCTGTCCTGGCATAAGGACACGCCAAGCGCTTGATACTGATGGCTGCAGCTATCGAGATACACAAAATGTCCTTCGCCCTGATTGAGTGGCAACTCTTTGGCATTTGGGATTTGGCTGGCATAAAAGCCGGCGTGACGGGCATAAGGTAAAAAGTCATTCTGCACTGAGCCCACCACCAGCACCGGCATTTTCAGCTGTTGCAGGCTGGCGGTGTTGGCGACATGACCAAGCGCTGGATCAAACAGCACCAGCTGTTTCACTCTGCCGTCCAACCATGACAGCTGCTTGGGTAAAGTGGGCAGTGGATGTGTTTCGCTGCCACTGACAACACCGGAAACGGGCGCTTTTTCAGCTGTGGTTTTGACCAGATAAGCACAACTGCGATCTGTTGCCGCTGCTGCCGTTTTGCAATACACGGCGGCCTGGGTCAGATCCCACTCTGCACCCGCCAAAGCAAGCACTGAAGCGCCGCCCGATGAATGACCAATCGCCGTAGTGTTTTGCCATTGAATGTTCTGACTAAAGATTGTTGAGTTATCTAACTGATTGTTTTGAAGAACATTCAGCACAAAAGTTAAATCCAGCGGCCTTTGCCAGAACTGCATTACAGCGGCCGGGTTCACATGCTCAGCACCATAAATCCAGGATTCGCCATAATGATTGACGCCGACCGTAATAAAACCTTGCGCTGCCAGGTGTTTGCCAAGCCATTGATAGTTTTGTGCCGCGCCCATAGCGCCATGGGATAACAATATCCCTTGTTGCAGAATGGCGTTGGGTGCCAGACAAATAAGCTGTTGCTGACAATTGCTGCCGGCAGGGTACCAGAGGGTGATTTTAACCGGCCTTTGGCGCGCAGCATCAAAGAGATCGATATGCTGCATTTTCACCTGTATCGGCATTACTTT
>JAYRUI010000268.1:0-5089 GCA_041919175.1 Rheinheimera sp.
GGGCAAATGCATTTTGCTTTGCAAGACAATTATCAAACACCTGAAGAGACTTTTTTGCCACGTCGTCCCTATCCTTGATATCAGTGTCTAATACCCCGGTGAATTTCAGATCGGTGTAATTATCTGCAACAAAAGCGGAAAAACTAATGACGCTGATCCTGTCGCCAGGTTTGATAAAACGCTGAACTTTATCACTCACCAGCTTCTTTATTTTTTCATCAGGGCTGAATGTGGCATCCAGCACCACAAATAGCTCCCGGCTATCGACAGGTGTCGACAGCTCAGGGGCAATTTTGGCATGGGGATAACAGCCAGGAACATCGTTACGTTGTTGTGCGCAAACCATCATGGAGGCAAACAATGCCGCCGTACAAACAACACTATTGAAGTATGTCATCATTGACCTTGCATCAGTTCTGCTTTTAATCGGGCCCGCATTTGCTCTTCAGTTTCTGCGGCTTCGGGTTGCTGCATTTCAGCTAATAACTCGGCGCGCAGGCGCTTTTCCATCTCTTCACGACTTTCAACCTCTGGCTGAAGTTCTGCAACAGCAGCAGCGGCCTTTGGTTGTTGTACAGTGTCGGAAACAACTGCTGCAGCCTGTGGCTGTTGCACAGGTTCGGCAACCTGACGCATCCGGTTTGCCCTTTCCTGATCTTTCGAGTGGAAATCACTTTCCTCACGTTTTCTCACATCAACAAACTGTAAAAAGGTGCGATCGCCGGAATATTTTTCCAACATCTCAATCACCCTGTTGTCGTTGCTATGATCGGCAGCACGGCTCACCATCTTTTTCTGTAAATTGGTTAAACGTTTTTGTGCTACACGGGCTACATGTTGCTTCGCTTTTGAATAAAAAGTTTTAAACTCTTTTTCACTATTAAAATTACCAATGATTTTCCTTGCTTCACTGGATTGTTTGCCTGCGAAACCTGTTTTATATCCAATCAAAATACCGAAAATCTGTAAGAATACGAACAAAAACGCCAGAAATATAAAAGTACCCCAACCGCCTTTACGTTCACGATCCCAGGAATCATCTGCAGCTTTATCAACAGCAACTTTTTGCTCTGCAACAAGTTCTGTCGGTAAAGCCTGACTAAAAGGGTCCGCCGCTGTGGTGTTGGTGGTGGTTAATGCAACTTCATCAATATGCATTTTTTCCAACACTTGTCCGCGCACGTAAGTAGCCAAAATTGCAATCACGATAATAGCAATAGCTGTAATAGTGGTAATGACATAACGTGGTTTTGCACTAGCGTTAGTATTGATACGATTTAATAGTTTCTGATAAGGCTCAGCATTATTGTCTTTAAATGTGGTTTCGAGCGTAATGGAGGTGTCGGGTGCTAAAGGTTTGGACTTGTCATTTCGCCACCAGGTTCTTACTTTTGCAATCAGCGAATTTGCATGCAGTTCATGACCGGTAAAGTGGGTTAAACCAACCAGCAAAACCGAAATAATAAAAGCGATGCCCAGCGCGCCTTTTTGCTGCAAACTTTCTGAAGCTCCAGGGATGGTAAAACCAGAGAGAACATAGCTAAAACCCATAGCTTCAACAAACACAAGCGCGACAATTAACAGCCAGCCCATAAAATGCAGAACATTCCGGCCGTTTTCTGTTGTTTTTGCCAAATAGTCCTGACTTTTGTTGAACATCTCCTCATCTTTATCAACCTTGTCATAGTGCGAAGCAAAATCTTCACACAAGGTTGCCTCTGATGCCAGCCAATCAACAGCCCCTATTTTTGATTTTGTTTCATAGTCTTTTGCTAAGGAAACTTCTTTACCAATCACAGGCATTGCATACCAGACATTCAGCCACCAGAAACTGACTTTGTCCCACCAGACAGAAATAATGATGGCTGTCACCATCAAAGTTAAAACTAACCCAACTATGATTCTGTATTCATTTAACAACGAAAAAATTGCGTCCACCATCAGCTCCTGCTGTTATTGTTTGATCATTTGAGGTTTGAAATCAGCTTCATATATTTTGTTCTGATTTTCATAATAAATACTACCGGCAGCTGTCATACCAAGATTTGACGATGGTAACACCATATCCAAACACCGTATCGGGCTGTTTTTATCATTACTATAAACACGATACAGCAGGCCCTTTTCACCAAAATAAGTCTCAACCTGTGTGTCAACTGATGCTGTGGCTTTCTGGGACGGATCTTTGTAGTCGGCGTAGATCTTCACCTTGGGATCCGCCACTGCGGTGCCGCCATTGCGTAGCACAGCAACAGGCGATATCGCCACCAAATGACCGTTCACAGTGTCAGTCCAAACTGTTTGATACATGCCAGGCAGATAGTCGCCAGTGTTGTAGTCAGCGGCTTTGTGCACTTTACCTGTCGACAAACTCTTCACTTCACCGGCAAAACGTTGTTGTTCAGCAACGCAGTTTAAACTGCTAATTTCATCCGCATAGGCTTTTGAAATCAGCGAAATCGTGTTTTGACGGGGGGAGCCTATCAAAGCAGTGTAATTGGTGGAAACTGATGCCATGGGCTCGCCACCAAAATCGATACGTGCTTTGGAGGTTTTTGTGGCAGATACAAGTTTTTCAGTTTCTTTTTTACTTAACTGAATTCCTTCCGTAACAGGAAGTTGCTCGACCATCGTTTTATTGGCTAACACTGGTTTCTTTGCGGCTACTTTTGCCACCGCATCCTGCGAACGCCGGGACAAGTAGCTGATATTCGTTTTTTGTTTATAAGCGTAAGCGACCAATTTATCCGGGTTGCCATCAATTTCAATCACTTCAACCCGACGGTTTGCCGCTTTGCCATCCGGAGTACTATTGGTGGCAACAGGCTGTGCCGCACCAGCACCCTGGTAAAAGAGTCGGGTTGGTGCAATACCTTCCTGCTGGAAAATACGTGCAATAGCCTGGGCTCTGCGTTCACTCAGGGTCTGGTTTTGTTGATTGTTACCAGAGGCATCAGTGTGCCCTGTGATAAGAATGTTACGTTCACCCTCTTTATACAAAGCAGCAAGCTTTTTGAAAGTTGCTGTAGCTGCAGCTGAAGGTTCCACAGCTGAAGACTCAAACATGGCAACACCGTTATCAGTGGCGATAGTTGCAGATAGTCCCACCACCTCTAAATTTGTATTCGCATCAGCTGTAGTCTGAGGTTGATTTGTTTCACTCGACAACACTAAATCTGAGTCGGTGGGGCTGGCATTTTTGCTCGCGCTGATTTGGGTGTATTGAATAGACAGCTGTTCCTGTTTTGCAAACTCTTCCAGGGCCTCACGGCGTTTCTGATAGTCATATCCAATAGAGCAACCTACTAAAGCACCTAAAGCAGCACCTGCCCATGCGCCGTCTTTACCGGCAACCTTTTTTCCCACTAAAGCGCCAATACCAGTACCAATAGCGCAACCTGTAATAGTTTCGCGATTATCAGAGATATTTTGTGTCAGGGCGCAGCTGCTAAGCGCGGCCGCAACAGAGATGGTGATCAGTGATCTTCCAAATTTGTTTTTCATTTATATTCCTTTATCTCAACAACTTGCAGAAAAAGCGATGGGAAAGCAAAACGCTGTAACTTCTGTAAAAAGGGGCCCAGTTGGCTGGAATACTTCCCTGAGATTACGTCGTCTCTAGTTTCGATACATTCAGTTACAAAAGCCGAATGTATTTTGCATCACACTGGTTGTCAATAAAATCCTGAGAGTTATCAGCGCCATGAAGCAATGCTCCAGATATTGCAGCAATTTCGAGCAACTGATGTAGCAAAACCGGACTTTTACCCCCATCAAAAAAATCTCTGACCTATTCAGAATGAATATTTAAGAGTTATCATCAGCCGGAATTCTTTAACTGCAGAGCAATGATGCGCATTTATAAATCCCTTGCCCCTGTTCAAGCTTTGTCTTTTGATTTAGACGACACGCTGTACCCCAATAGCGCTGTTATTGCCAAAGCAGAACTTGCCATGCAACAACGGCTGGCGCAGTTGTTACCGGCGTCTTTTCACAACAACAGCGTGTATTGGTTTGAGCAGCGTAAAATTTTGGCCCGGGAAGATAAAGAAGTGCGTCACGATGTCAGTCGCTGGCGTTTATTGGCGCTGGAGCGGGGTTTAACAATACAGGGGCTCAGCTTGTGTGAAGCGGGAGAAATTGCCGAATTGGCCATGTCGGCGTTTTTGCAGGCGCGCACTGATATTCAGTTGGAACCACAAGTGCGGCCGTTATTGCAGCAGCTGGCGACACGTTTTCCGCTGGTGGCCATTACCAATGGCAATGCCGACATTGAGAAAATGGGCATCGCCGATTTATTTCAGTTTGCGCTGCGCGCCGGACCTGATGGCCGGATGAAACCTTACCCGGACATGTTTTTAACAGCCGCTGAGCGTTTACAGCTTGAGCCCAAATACATTCTGCATATTGGTGACCATGTACACTCTGATGTGGTAGGCGCGCTGAGCGCAGGTTGTCAGTCAGCCTGGCTGAATCTGACACCAGGTTCGTTACATCAGCTTAAAACCCTTCCAACGCTGGAATTACATCAGCTGGATGATTTATCAAAACTTTGAATCCGTTGTTGTGTTTTGTAGCCGCGATACCCCAGCAGCCGGCATCAGCCGCAGCCTTGTTACATCAGCCCCAACCGCTGATAAAAGTCCTGCAGTAACAACGCAAGTTGCTCTGGTTGTTCCAGCGGCAGCATATGACCACAATCGGGCAGCACGACCAAAGAAGCATCCGGCAAGCTTGTGGCCATCATTTCCAATGCGGCCACAGGCACTTTTTGATCGTCAGCAGCGCCAATCAAAAGCACCGGACACTGAATTTGGTGAAGTTCGTCCAGTAAAGAGCGCCTGTGGCTGGTTTGTGTCAGCTGATTTAATAACACTTGATGGCCAAGCTCTTGATCCATATTAAGAATAAGCTCAGTCACTGCCGGATCATTCCGTCTCGAAGGATGCACAAATTCACTGAGTCTTTTTTGCGACATGCCCTGATATTGATGATGCTGTAACCAGCTCAGCGTTTGTTGCCGTATTTTTTGCTCTTCTGCAGTTAAAGCGCTGGCGCTTGCGGCTATTAATACCAGCGATTTGATTTG
>JAYRUI010000269.1:0-5080 GCA_041919175.1 Rheinheimera sp.
CAAAACATAGAATGATCGTTCACTCTAAAGCTGGAGACTTATTATGCGACGTCCGTCACGTCCTGTTATTGCCCTGGGGGCCACTGTTATCACCCTGCTGCTGTTAAGCGCCTGCCAACCGGCAGCAACTCAACCTGGTGCAGCTGCACCTGCCGCTGTTGAAGTGGGTGTAGTGCAACTGCAGCCTCAGGCGGTAACACTGAACACCGAATTACCCGGCCGCACAGTTGCTTTTCAAAAAGCGCAAATCCGCCCTCAGGTGGGCGGCATTATTTTGTCGCGCAATTTCACCGAAGGCACTGAAGTAAAAGCAGGCGACACTTTGTATCAGATAGATCCGGCGCAGTATCAAAGTGCAGTCAACAACGCCAAAGCACAGTTGGCCAAAGCAACAGCGAATTTAACCCAGGCCAGTGCCAAAGCCAGCCGCTTTAAAGATTTACGCAAAAGCAAACTGGTGAGTCAACAAGACGCCGATGAAGTGATTGCCTTGCATCAACAGGCAGAAGCCGAAGTGCTGGCCGCCAAAGCCAGTCTGGAACAAGCGCAGTTACAGCTGACCTACAGCAAAGTGCTGGCACCTATCAGCGGTCGTATTGGCAAATCTGCCGTCACGGCAGGGGCGCTGGTCAGCTCAGGCCAGGCAGAAGCTTTGGCCACTATTACGGCGCTTGACCCTATGTATGTCGAAGTGACCCAATCCAGCAAAGAGCTTTTGCAACTGAAACAAGCGCTGGCAAACGGCAGCCTGAATACGGCCAGTACTGAAGTGAGCTTAACGCTGGAAGATGGCAGCTTGTATCCGCACAAAGGTCAACTGCAATTTTCCGAAGTCAGTGTTGATGAAAGCACAGGCTCAGTGGTACTGCGCGCTCAGTTTGCCAACCCGGGTCAACTGTTATTACCTGGCATGTATGTCCGCGCCACCCTCAATAGCGGCGTAAAAACCGCCGCAATTCTGGCCCCACAACGCGGCATTAGCCGCAACGCCAAAGGTGAAGCAACAGCGCTGGTAGTGAATAACGAAGGTAAAGCTGAACTGCGGTTATTAAAAGCCAGCCGTACTATGGGCGATCAGTGGCTGATTGAAGACGGTTTGGCTGCTGGTGACACACTAATTGTGGAAGGTTTGCAAAAAGTACGGCCAGGTGCGCCGGTAAAAGCAGTGCCTTTTAACGTTGCCCCTGCGACAACTGCGCCTGCAGCCAAAACGGCGGCAACGGGCAGCAACAGCGGAGCAGCGTTATGAGTCGCTTTTTTATCGACAGGCCCATTTTTGCCTGGGTGATTGCCATTGTCATTATGCTGGCCGGTGTGCTCGCTATTAAAGGCTTGCCGATAGCGCAATACCCTTCAATTGCACCACCAGCCATCAGTATCACCGCCAGTTACCCTGGCGCTTCAGCAAAAACGCTGGAAGACAGTGTGACTCAGGTGATTGAGCAAAAAATGAAAGGTCTGGATGGCTTGTTATATATGTCATCCACCAGTGAATCGAGTGGTACCGCCACTTTAACCCTGACCTTCAGCGCCGACACCAACCCCGATATCGCCCAGGTGCAGGTGCAGAATAAACTGGCGCTGGCCACACCCTTATTGCCACAAGAAGTGCAGCGTCAGGGTGTGCAGGTGGCAAAATCAGCCCGTAACTTCCTGTTGGTGATGGGTTTTGTGTCAGAAGATGGCAGCATGAACAATATCGACATTGGTGACTATGTGTCGGCCAATGTGCAGGACATTATCGCCAGGGTGGAAGGTGTGGGTGAAGTGCAGATGTTTGGTACCCAATATGCCATGCGTATCTGGTTAGACCCAGCCAAACTTGCCAACTACAAACTGAACCCGGCAGATATCAACGCCGCTATTGTGGCGCAAAACGCCCAGGTATCGGCCGGTCAGCTCGGCGGTTTACCGGCGATGGCAGGCCAGCAACTGAATGCGTCTGTTACAGCACAAAGCCGGCTGCAAAGCACTGAGCAGTTTGGCAATATTTTACTGCGCATTAACGCCGATGGTTCGGCAGTGAAACTCTCTGATGTGGCCACCATTGAACTGGGTGGTGAAACTTATGAAGTGTCAGCCCGTTATAACGGCAAACCTGCGATTGGTTTGGGCGTGAAGCTGGCCAGTGGTGCCAATGCGCTGGACGCTGCCGACGGTGTGAAAGCCGCTATCGCCAATATGCAGCCGTATTTTCCGGCCGGTTTACAGGCGGTGGTGCCTTTTGATACCACGCCTTTTGTCAAAATTTCGATTGAAAAAGTAGTACACACTTTAATTGAAGCCATAGTGCTGGTGTTTTTAGTGATGTATCTGTTTTTACAGAACTTTCGCGCCACGTTAATCCCCACTATTGCGGTGCCTGTGGTATTGCTCGGCACTTTTGCGGTGTTGTCAGTTTTCGGTTATTCCATCAATACCCTGACGATGTTTGCCATGGTGCTGGCGATAGGCTTGCTGGTGGATGACGCCATCGTCGTGGTGGAAAACGTCGAACGGGTAATGACCGAAGAAGGTTTATCGGCCCGCGATGCCACCCGTAAATCCATGGACGAAATTACCGGTGCTCTGGTGGGTATTGCATTGGTGCTGTCGGCCGTCTTTGTGCCTATGGCGTTTTTTGGTGGTTCGACCGGTGTGATTTACCGCCAGTTCTCCATCACTTTAGTGTCTGCTATGGCGCTGTCGGTGCTGGTGGCTTTGGTATTAACACCTGCTCTTTGCGCTACTATGCTCAAACCTTCCGGCCACAGTGGCGGCGGTTGGCTGGGTAAATTTTTCTCCGGTTTTAACCGTGGTTTTGATGCCACCAACAACAGCACTCAGTCTATTGCCAGACGGATGATCAACCAGCCAAAACGTTATTTATTGGTATACGGCCTGATCGTCGGAGGCATGGTGCTGCTGATGCTGCGGTTACCTTCGGCATTTTTACCGGATGAAGATCAGGGCATTTTGTTTAACCAAATAGTTCTGCCAGCCGGTGCCACCAGCGAACGTACTCTGGAAGTCGTGAAGCAGGTAGAACAACACTTTTTGGTTGATCAAAAAGAAGCCGTGAAGTCGGTGTTTTCGGTCAGTGGTTTTAGTTTTGCCGGTCGCGGTCAAAACGCCGCCATTGGTTTTGTGAATTTAAAACACTGGGATGAACGCCAGCGCCCTGACCTTACAGTCAAAGCTGTCAGTGGCAAAGCCATGGGCGCTTTTAGCCAGATCAAAGATGCGATGGTGTTTGCTTTTGCCCCGCCGGCCGTCGTCGAGCTTGGCACTGCCAATGGTTTTAACCTGCATCTGCAAGACAGAGCCAACTTAGGCCACGAAGGTTTATTGGCAGCGCGTAATCAACTATTGGGTATGGCGGCGCAGGACAAACGTCTGATGGCGGTGCGCCCCAACGGTCAGGAAGACACACCAGAGCTGAAACTTGACATTGATTTGGCCAAAGCAGGTGCTTTAGGCGTGAGTCAGGCCGATATTAACCAGACCATTCAAACCGGCTGGGGTGCAAGTTATGTCAATGATTTTATTGATAAAGGTCGGGTGAAAAAGGTGTTTGTGCAAGGGGATGCCAAAACCCGTATGGTGCCGGAAGACCTAGCCAAATGGTATGTGCGTAATCACAACAACGAGATGGTACCTTTTACCGCTTTTGCCAGTGCCCACTGGAGTTATGGCTCGCCACGGCTGGAACGTTACAACGGCATGTCGTCGATGGAAATTCAGGGCATGGCAGGCCCGGGGTTCAGCACAGGTGAAGCCATGCTGGCAATGGAAGAGTTGGTGGCCAAACTGCCAACAGGTGTTGGTTTTGAATGGACAGGCATGTCGTATCAGGAACGGATGACCGGCGATCAGGCCCCTATGCTCTATGCCCTGAGTTTACTGGTGGTGTTTTTGTGTCTGGCGGCTTTATACGAAAGCTGGTCGATTCCGGCTGCTGTGATGGCGGTGGTGCCGCTGGGTATTTTTGGTGCTTTAGTGGCGTCGACCCTACTGAAGTTATCCAACGATATTTATTTCCAGGTGGGTTTGTTAACGACTATGGGTCTGGCCGCTAAAAACGCCATTCTAATTGTCGAGTTTGCCAAAGGCGCATTACAACAAGGCATGTCGCTCAGCGACGCCGCCATTGCAGCTGTGCGGTTACGGCTGCGCCCTATTTTGATGACGTCTTTTGCCTTTATTTTTGGTGTATTGCCACTGGCAACGGCATCGAGCGCAGGCTCGGGCGCACAAAATGCGCTTGGAACCAGCGTGATTGGCGGTATGTTGGCGTCTGCGATATTGGCTGTGCTTTTTGTGCCGCTGTTTTATGTATTAATCGGCAGAGTGTTTCCGCAGCTTCCTTTAAATGAAGAAGCAGCAGCAAAAACACTGGCACAACACCCTGATAAAGCCTGATAATCCCGGCAACTTACAACGGCAGCCACAGCTGCCGTTTGTTTTGGAGTGGTTATGAATATTAAAACAAAAAAACATCAGGATCCGGCACAGGCCGAAGCCAGGAGGCAACAAGTACTGACGGCAGCAGCCGATTGTTTCCGCCGTCGCGGTTACCATGGCGCCGGTATGGCGGAAATCTCCAAAACGGCCGGCATGAGCCCGGGCCATATTTACAATTATTTTGTTAGTAAAGAGGCCATTATCGAAGCCATAGTGGCGCAGAATATGGAGGAGCTGTTTTCGATGTTAAGCAGCTTTGCCAGTATGGAAGGAGATTTGCTGGACGCTTTGGTCAATGGTGCGGATCAGGGCGTGGAGAAAAACCTCAACCCGGCCTACTCAGCTTTGCAGCTGGAAATGTTGTCAGAAGCGGCCCGTAACGACAAAGTTGCAGCGCTACTGCGTCATGCTGACGAAAAAGCCAGAGCACAGCTCAAAGCGCTGCTGACCGGACCAGAGGGGACCTTACGCAACCTGCCCGATATTGAAGTGGATGCCAGGCTGGAACTGCTGTCATCCGTATTTAATGGTTTATTAGTACGGGCGGTGTTACACCCGGAGTTGTCGCGCCAGCAGCTATTGCTGGCACTGAAACCCTGGCTCAGGCAATTGTTGTCGGTCTGAAGCGGCTGACTGG
>JAYRUI010000270.1:0-5071 GCA_041919175.1 Rheinheimera sp.
CAGATGTTAATTGCCAAATTAAACAGCTTGCGGCTGGCAGGTAGCCAACAAACTGAAGACGACGCTTATGTGGTGAGCCAGGAATTAAAACAACAAATGCAAATGGGCGCTGCTTCTTCGTTGTCTGCCATTATGGCGCAAGGTAATGTTACCCGCGGCCTGGTTGAATTTGCTTTGGCGCAATAAATTGAGCCTGTTGTTGCGTAGTATTTGAATAGCATTTTACCAACACCAACACCAACACCAACACCAACACCCGCATCAACATGAATCTGCAGTTCAGGTTCCGGCCTCAATAGATGCTATCTTGTACAGGCTCTGTGCCAAGGCCTTTTTAGCCTTTTAACTTTGGCTTCGACAGCGGTTGCGGTATGCATATCTGGTTGTTTTTACTATTTTTCTTATTTAATTTGGGCTGTTCTTAAACAAGTTGTGCCACCTGTTTATGCCCCCGGTTTTACACAACGACATCAAGATCACAGATATTGGCTGTCACAGAAAATCAAACACCTGGTTGGCTGGCGTCAGCTCAAGTCTGAACCAGCATAAATCAGGCTTTTAGCTTTTCCTGCACCCGGGCAAGGGCCACTACATTCCCTGTAATTTCATGGTGTTCCTGTTGTTGACCGTTTTGTTGCTGAGAAGCCGCGGCAGCTTGTTGTTTTAACTGGGCAATACGCTGTTTTACTGTGGCCAGGTTATCGGAATTTTCCAGAGTTTCACCAGGCTGAATCTGCTGCTGCCTGAGCGCACCAAGTTTTTCCCGAATTTCGTCCACTTTACTGCGGGGTTTTTCCACGCCAAGTTTCGCCAGGGTCAGGCCTTCAGCTTCCATGCGGCGCAATAATGTGTCGGAAGGCAGTGGTAAATAGCCCATTACTACCTGCAGCAAATCTCTGATCTCGACCTGCTGTGACAAAGTCAAAGCAGCAAGTGCATCATAAAGTTTTGTTTCATCCAGAAAAGCCGCCCGCAGATGGCTTTTTAATACAGTTTCAGACATTAACGACCAGTCCGTTTCGCTGCTAACCTGCTGATCGATGTCTTTTAAGGCAATACCTTCCTGCTCCATATGCTCAAGCAAAGCACGGGATGGAATTTGCAGACGCTGCGCCACCTGCTGAATGTTAAATTTTACCTTTAGTGCATCGAGCGTGTTATAGCTGCCAAAAACCGCCTTTAAGTGCGTTGCGTTTGAAAATAACTTGTACATGCTCCCATCCTTATTCACTGTTATGGTGTTTCAGATAACCCAAACTTCAACACGGCGGTTGCGTTCACGCCCCACATCGTGGTCGTTATTGGCAATAGGCAATAACTCGCCATAAGACTCTACCGCCATCACCGGAATGCCACGCGCTACCAGCTCGCGCTCTATTACTTTGGCGCGGCGCATCGCCAAATCTGTGTTGGTTTCTTCGGCGCCTACAGCATCAGAAAAACCCATTAACACCAAACGACGGCCATTGTGCTGCTCCATAAAACGGATCAGCCGCTCTAAATCGCGTTTACCTTTGTTATCTAAGTCGTTTTCGCCCTGGTTAAACCGAAAGTTCAGCGACAACCTTTGCCCCGATTCGGCATAACGGTTGTAAGAGGCCGGTGCGTTTTCAATGGCAAATACCTTTTCCACTTTAATGTTTTGCGAAATAAGTCCGGCCTGCTCCACCAGCGCCTGACCCTGATCGGAAATGGCAAATTGGGCAAAATCTTTGGCGCTTTGTGAAGCCGAAGTTGGCGTATACAAATACAACCGGCGCGACAAGGCATAATCTTCAGTGCTGATGGTAAAGCGGGTAGGGTAAATAGGGGTGGTATTGGCGCCTTCTGAAATGGCCAGCGCTTTGTTGTAAGAAATAAAATCTAAACCAATAAAACCAATAGCGCTTTCGTCTTGCGACACCGCCACTGAAAGTTCGGTGCTGGATTCAAAACGCCTGGCTTTGCCGGTCAGGCTTTTTTCAAATTTTTTTAACACCAGGCTGTTAAAAGTGTCGAAGGTGCCTGAGTTGTCGTCCCGCGCCAGAATCACAATAGGTTTATCTGCGCCGCCCAGTTCTTTCCAGGATTTAATTTCGCCGGCAAACACTTTGGCCAGCACTTCGGTAGAAATACTTTTTAACGTGTTGTTCTGATTCACAATAACTGCCAAACCATCCAGCGCAATAATATGTTCATTGCCAATTTTGCTTAAATCACCCAGCTGCTGCAGGCTTTTGTTTACTTCATCACTGCTGACCCGGCGCGACGACATACCAATATCGGCTTTGCCGGTCAACATGTCTTTAAAGGCAGTGCTGGAGCCGTGCGCATGCAGTTCGGCTAACATCTTTTGACCACCCAGCTGATACGACAACAGCCGTTCTACTTCGTTTTGTTGCTTTTGCCAGTGAAAGGCCGAACCACCTTGTTGGGTTAAAAAAGCCTGCAATAACGCCGGTGCCAGCTTTTCGCCCACCGTATTAGAGCCATGTAAACGCAAAGCAGTTTGCAGCTCAGCGGGTTGGCTGGCGTTGCTGCTACTGGGCTGAGCGTCAGCTGGCGCTTGGGTTGAAGCCATGGCAGCCAGCGGCGGCGGGGTTGGTGTGCCGGGCGCTGCGCCACTCAATTGCGGAGCAACAAACCAAAGGCCAACAGCGGCAACACTCAACAAAGCCGTTGCGACCGGCCACCACTTAAACAAAGCCTTTTTTTCCTGCTGTTGTGCACTTTGGTTGAACTGGGCGTTAGCACCATCGCGCGCTGTAGCTACCACAGGCTCCGGCGCCAAACTCAGTTGGATTATTTCAGAAATAAGTTGTTTTAATTGTTCATCTTCCAGCTCAGCCAATTCTGCCAGCACCGAATTACGGTACTCCACATTCTGCTGCAACTGGCTTTCTGAAAGTTGGATCTGAAACTGCACCTGGCAATGCTGCACCAATCTGGCAAGCGCAGCATTGAGGCTGATGGCATTTGTCGACTTCGTATTCACCTTGTACACCCCTTGCACATCAAAATTACGGCTGATGTAAAAAAGCCGTAGCCTAAATGAATCAGATTGCAGCAAAGTGACATTGGTGGGAGAAAGTTTCTAGTTGCAGCGAACAGGCCGTAGGCATTTGACCAGATATTAAAGTAGTAACTTGAATGTGCTTAGTTCGGTCATGGTCTCACGTGGACTTTTCGAGCTGGTGATCCAGATACAACTTATTGTGAATAGCAGAATTTCCAAGCTTGTTTTATGACTTCTGACGACCTCCAGCTCAACTCCATCAGATCAGTGATTAAGTACCATTAATCTGCTGTCACCGAAAGAGTATGAAAATCAATATCCAGAATGACTGGGCAGTACCTAGATTATTGGTGCTGGGTCACATACAGGTAGTTAATTTAGGCTTCAGCTGGTTTAGTACTGTTAACTCAGTTGCTATCTGAATATAATCCCCCCACTTGAATATTCGGCTGAAGTAAGTGTTTGAAGACATATGAAACGGAATTCGCTCCCCGTTGTTGATCTATTTGCTGGACCTGGTGGTTTAGGTGAAGGATTCTCTGCACTTAATGAAGGTGAATCGTTTCATATAGTTGTTTCAGCTGAAAAAGATCCTGTAGCTCACCTCACCCTGCGCTTACGTGCGTTTTATCGGTTGTTGCGTTCTGAACGTCCGGAACTGCTTTCAGATTACTATTCCTATTGTCATGGTAAAGCCACACAACCATACAGCCATGCTACAGAAGATTTATGGAATAAGGCTGGTAAAGAAGCTTTATGTATAGAGTTAGGTACTGAAGAAGGTAACTTAGCTTTAGACCAGGCCATTACTGCTGCTTTAGGAAGTGAACCTGATAAGAATACTCCCTGGGTACTGATCGGTGGGCCTCCATGCCAAGCATATTCATTAGTCGGCCGTGCGCGCAACCGAGGGAATGCAGAGTATAAAGCCGAAGCTGATCCCAGACATTTTTTATATAAAGAGTACCTCCGTATTATTCAAAGATACAAGCCAGCTCTTTTTGTGATGGAGAACGTTAAGGGTTTGTTGTCAGCCAAAGTGAATGACAGCCTGATTTTTCACGAAATATTACGTGACCTCGCATGCCCGGAACGAGCTATAGAAGGCGTTTCGGATGGAGTACGCTATAAAATCTTCTCTATGGTGTCGGACCAATCTTTTTCGGCTGATGATGATCCAGCAAAGCTGGATGCTAATTCTTTTATCATCAGAGCCGAAGACTATGGTATTCCTCAGGCTCGGCATCGTGTGATTTTGGTCGGGGTAAGGGAAGACCAGGTATCTGGCGCTATGCCTAATCTCGTAAAACAAGCAGTGGTAAGTGTTGAAGACGCTATTGATGTACTGCCAAAACTTCGTAGTCGTTTGAGTAAGCAACCTGACTCTCCTAAGTTGTGGGCAGGCAACGTAGGCAAGCTGTTGAATGAATTAGCTGGTAACGCAGATGATTATGCGATGCCAGATATTGCTGCAGGTCTGCGGCTGGCTTCGGCTAACTTACCTAAATACTCTGAGCATGGAGCAAATATATACCCTAAAAAATATGACGCTGAGACAGGTTCTGAGCAATTAGATGCCTGGTTGATGGATAAGAACCTTTCTGTCTGGTTAAACCATGAAAGTCGTTCGCACCGCATTGATGACTTAGGTCGTTATGCTTATGCCGCAGTATTTGCCGAACAGCATGCTAAGTCGCCCAAGGGGCATGCTGAATTTATGCTACCCGGTTTAGCGCCAGCTCATAAAAACTGGGAAAGCGGCAAGTTTTCAGATCGTTTCCGGGTGCAAACACGTAACGGCCCTTCAACTACCATAACCAGCCATATATCAAAAGACGGGCATTACTTTATTCATTACGACCCCGTGCAATGCCGCAGCCTGACTGTGCGTGAAGCTGCTCGTTTACAAACATTTCCGGACAATTACTTTTTCCAAGGTCCGAGAACTGAGCAGTTTCATCAGGTAGGCAACGCGGTTCCTCCATTTCTTGCTAATCAGATCGCAGCTATTGCTTTTGAGTATCTTAATAACTGAATGCAGTCGATTTAGATAGCTATAAAGAAGATATTTTGCAT
>JAYRUI010000271.1:0-5065 GCA_041919175.1 Rheinheimera sp.
TACCGGGATGCTTTGCTTGCTGCGCTTAAAACTGTATTTCCGGCGCTTGTGCTCAACAGCGATGCGCCTTTTATTGTCCCGACCACTATTAATTTTTCTGTGCCTGGTTTTTACAGCAAAGACATTATGGATTTGTTTGATGCCGCCGGTATTCGTGTCAGCTCTGGCTCAGCTTGCAGCTCAAAAGTGCCCACTAGTTTTGTGCTGGATGCGATGGGGCTGGAGCAATGGCGCAGTCAGGGCGCTATCCGCTTATCTTTTGGCCCTGCCATGACTGCTGACGAATGCACCACGGCTTGCAATGCGATAGTCCGGCTGGCCGGAATAGTCCAACGTTGTTGCCTGGTGTTGTCAGACGCTGAGCCTTTGGCGGATATGGCCGTCAGTGGTTTAACCCAGCTTAAACATGAAGATATGTGTAGTTACCTGCTGGTGTGCGGTAAAAGTCAGCAAGCGGTGATTATTGACCCCGTGGTTGCGCTTGCGAACCGGCTGGCCAATATGGTGCAGGGGCAGGGCTTACAACTGGTGGCTGTGCTCGACACGCATTTGCATCAGGATCACCGCTCAGCGCGGGATGATTTAACTTCTTTATTGGGGCTTGAGCATCACCAGGCTACCGATGTTTTGGGCTGGCCTTTTGGTGTCGAAAGCATCGAATGTGGACAATACAAACTCAGCAAGCTGCCTACGCCAGGACACAGCGCCGAAAGCCGCAGTTATCTGTTGTCTAAGCAAGGTGAGATCCAAGGCGCTTTTGTTGGTGATTTGTTATTACCAGGTGGTGTCGGCAGGCTGGATTTGGCCGATTCAGACCCTGATGCATTTCAGCAAAGTCTGAAAACACTTGAGCGTCAGTTAAGCGGGCAGACCTTGTTATTATCGAGCCATGATTATGCTCAGCGTTTTTTTACCACGTTGCACATTGCGATGCAGGAGCAGCCTTTATTAGCAACTTTATTAACGGCAGAGCAGTGTCCTGCCGATTGGCTGGATGTACTCAACCAACAAAGTCAGGCACTTTGTCAGGCCAGTCAGTACCAGTGTGGCGTGGTGGAAGTTTGTTTATCTGACGCCAAAGCTTTGGTAGAAAGTGCAGATTTACAGACTTTTATTCAGGCCCATCCCGAGTTGGTGCTGGTGGATGTGCGTGAACCTTATGAACAAAGTGCCGGTGCATTAGCGCCTTATGTGCCTGAAGGCACGCAAATTCAACATTGGCCTTTGTCACGGTTATGTGACGCTGTGATGAGTGGCGCTTTAACGCCGGCACAACAGCTGTTGCTGGTTTGCCGCTCCGGAAACCGCAGTCTGGTGGCCGCTAAAGTACTGAATCGTGCCGGTTTTACCGACGTTTATAACCTCAAGGGTGGTGTGGCCTTGCTAAGCTAAGCCAGCGATAAGCTAAGCCCAGCTAAATGCAGAGCCTCATAAAAAAACCAATAAAAAACAGCGCTTGAAGCGCTGTTTTTTATGAGGTTGTTGCCTCGGGCAACAACAGGTAGCCAGGGCCGATTTTGCTTAATAAAAAAACCTTTGCAGCGGATTCAGTAAGCGCGTTAAACCTTGCTTAAATTCCAGCGGTGCTGTTAACACCGACAAACACAAACAGGGCTCTGCGGCGATATTTTTCGGCGTGTGGGTATGCTCTGGTGTGTTGATAATCAAATCACCTGCGGCATAACTGCCCATCTCATCCACCATTTCACCGGCCAGTACCAGGGTGATTTCCAACCCTTTATGGGTATGTAACGGCACTTCAGTACCGGTTTCAATACATAATAACGACAAATGGTTTTCTTCGCTTCCCGGCAGTTTTGCCGTTGAAATTCCGCCCAAGGTCAGCCACTTATTGCGTTTTTCTACTAAACGTTGCAGGCTGCGTGGCACCGAAAACTGATGTTTACCCACCAGCAGCTGACTTGCTGTCACTTCAGCTGTGGGCTTTTTAACCTGCTCCGCAGCCGCGTCAGGTTGGGTCAGAATGGCATCAAGCATCTGCTGCCAATCATCGCCTTCGGCTTGTGGCAACTTTTGCATGGCCAGCTCGCACCCTAAATCGGCTTCAATATCGCGGTGTAAAGTCTGACAATGCGGACAAAAATCCAGATGTGCCGCCACCACCAGTGCAACACCGGCTGACAGGGTGCCTTCGCTGTATTGTTCCAGCAGGCTGATACTCGGGTGATACTTAACCATGTGGGCCATCTACTGCCTCTCTTAACCTGTCTAATGCCAATCGGATCCGCGACTTTACCGTACCAAGCGGAATGCCGAGTTGTTCTGATACTTCCTGATGAGATAACTCATCCAGATAGACTTTTTCCATTACCAGCCGTTGTGCCGGCGGTAAAGCGTGAAAATGCGGTGCGACTTTTTCCGCCACCAGGTGTAAATCCCAGCGTTGACTCTGGTTGTCTTCCTGCTCCGGATAATCACCGTCCGCCCATAAATCATCAGCGCTGATGTCATCTTTGCGGCTTTGTTTTTTACGCAACATATCAAAACGCACGTTACGCGCTATGGTAAAAATCCAGGTAGAGGCACAACCGCGGCTGGCATCAAAAAGCGCTGCTTTTTGCCAGACGTTGAGCATAGTGTCCTGGACCATTTCCATGGCCTGTTGTTCATTGCCAAACATTTTGATGCCAAAGGCACGTAAACGTGGTGCAAAATAACGAAATAAATCAGCGTATGCGCTTTTGTCGCGGTGAAGCGCCACAAAAGCCAGCGCTTCCTCCCATTGCCCCACAGCTGCTGCGGTGATGTCTTGCGTCGTCATAGGCTTACTCTGAAAAGAAATTTCAGCGTTATGATGACTGCTTATCTGTGTCGGATCCAACATTATCAATCAGCCTCTGTATTGAACTACACCTTTTGGCCGCATTTCATCGCACTCTTTCATAGCGTTTGGCAGCATTCAAAAGGCCAGTATGGTGTTGTTGGTTCGTTTGTTATGTTCCTGCTGTTTTATACGCTGCTGGTGTTGATTTAGATCTGTTGCCGGATGATTGAAATAAATAGAAAGATAGCTGCTAATTTTCGCGATTTTATATCAATAAAAACGAACCTATACTGCCTTCATCAACTCAAGGAGCAGCATCATGCGTAATATTCTCGTTGTTAACAGTTCTATCAGTGGCGAAAACGGTCAGTCAAACCAACTGATCAACAATTTTGTCAAAGCCTTACCTGCAACAGCAACAGTCACCAGCCTGGATTTAAACTTGCGTGCTTTAACGCATCTGAGCATGCCGGAGATTGGCGCCTGGATGACCCCTGAAGGGGACAGAAGCGTTGAGCAGCAACAACTGGCCGCTGTTTCTGACAACATGATTTCGCAGGTCAAAGCCGCTGATGTGATTTTGATTGGTGTGCCAATGTACAACTTTGGTGTGCCAAGCCAGCTCAAAGCGTGGTTTGACCGTATTGCCCGTGCCGGTGTTACTTTTAAATACACCGACAAAGGTCCGGTAGGGTTGCTGGAAGATAAACCAGTGGTGTTTTTCTTAACCCGCGGTGGCATGTACAAAGATTTACCGCATGACACTCAAACGCCTTATCTGGTGAACTTTTTTAACTTTATCGGCCTGAAAAACCTGCACTTCATTTTTGCTGAAGGCCTGAATATGGGGCCTGACGCGGCACAGGCGGCGTTAACTGCGGCTTATGCAGCTATTGCAGATTTAACTGCTGAGCTGGCTGCTTAACAGGTTATTGTTTTTGCCCTTTTCCCGGCCGGTTCTTCCCGGCCTTTCTGCCAGCGGCAGTGTTCATTCACTGCCGTTTTTTTCACTGCCATCATTGTTGTGCCAGACTTGGCTGTTACCTGTCTTACCTCTTGTTCGCTTAGCCGCAGAAGGTTGAATTTATACAGCTTCCTTTGTATAAGAGAGGCTCCTTAGTTCACCTACAAGCAGCACTTTTAACCATGAAGCCATTTGCCAAATCAGCGCTGACGATAGCGCTTAGTACCCTGTTAACTTTCAGCAGCTGTGTTGTGTTTGCAGCCGAACCCCAGACATACCAGACCAGCATGGTGCAAGGACCATCAACGCAGGGCACAACCCTGATGACGATGGAACAAGCCATGGCGCATCCGGATTGGATTGGCCGTCAGAGCGAAGCTTCTTATTGGTCAGCTGACAGTAAAACTGTGTATTTTCAGCGGAAACAACAAGGCTCCGAGCTGCGTGATATCTACGCGCGCCCACTGGAAGGTAACGATAGCGGTACTGTGGTGGGGCTGAAAGATTTAGACAATATTGGCGCTGAAGACCAGCGTTTTTCTGCCGATGGCCAGTTTGTCGCCTGGACCTTTGAAGGTCAGGTGTTTGTCAAAGCGCTTAGCTCAGGCAAAATTACCCAGCTGACGCGTAATTCAGCGCAGCAGCAGGACATTCAGTTTTTAACCGATGGCCGGTTAAGCTGGCGTCAGGGCTGGAATTTTCTGGCGGTGAATTTGCAAACCGGTGAACTTACACAACTGGCGTTGTTAAAAACAGAAGAACAGCCCAAAGCGCCTGAAATTGCTGACAGTTATCTGGCGCGTGAGCAGCACAAGCTTATTGCTTTTATTGCGCTGGAACATAAAAACGCCAAAGACGCTTTTGCACAACAACAAAAACTGCAGGCGCAAAGTGATGTGCTGGCACCCGCCGCGTTTTATTTAGGGGAAGATAAACGAATCGCAACGGCTGTGTTATCGCCCGCAGCTGACAAGCTGATTGTCGCGCTGGAAGCGCAAAGCAAAAACAGCGACACCGATATTATGCCGAACTACATTACCGCCGATGGCAATATTGCTGCAGAGCCGGTGCGTGCCAGAGTGCATGACCAGAAGCCAGAACCGCAGCAGCTGTGGTTACTTGATCTCAAAACAACTGAAAAAACCGAACTTTCGTACAACAGCTTGCCGGGTTTTGACGAAGATGTGCTCGCCAGTGTGAAAGCTGAAAATGCCAAACGGGACGGCAAAACTTATCAATCAAAAAAAGCCCCGCGTGATATCGTTCTTCTTAATGACTGGAGCTGGGATCAGTCAGCTATTCGCTGGCATGCTGAT
>JAYRUI010000272.1:0-5062 GCA_041919175.1 Rheinheimera sp.
GGGCCATGCTGGATGTGATTAACGCGCTGAATCAGGCACCACCCAGGCCAAGAGAAGCCGCCGAGCCGGTGATTAACGTGGGCAGTGGCCGTGGCAATGTGGCGTCTATCCTGATTAAACAAATGACACCGGGCGCGCCTGATGATTTCAGCCCTTATTTAAAGCTGATCAGAGACAACGTAGCGCCCAGGCTCAGGGCAATATCCGGCGTGTCTAATGTGGAGCTGGCGTCTGATTTACCGAAAGAGCTGCATATCACTTTTGACCCCTACAAAATGGCCGCCCTTGGCATCAGCATTGAACAAATTCAGCAAAGTATTAACCGCAGCAGTAATGTGTCCGGTGGTTTTGCCGAAGTAGGCCGCCGTCAGTACACAGTGCGTTTTGAAGGCCAGTTTAATGCTGCCGACTATGGTCAGATGATTATTTCGTACAACCAGGGCAGACCGGTTTATCTCGCTGAAATTGCAGAGGTTGAGGTGGGTTACCCTGAAGTGCAGGGTTTTACCAAAAGAAACGGTTTGCCTGCTTATTACCTGACGATGGAGCGGGGTGACAATTCCAATACAGTGGCCATTCTGGATGAAGTAAATAAGGCGATTAGCGAGCTGAACAAGGATGTGCTGGCGGCCAAAGGTCTGGAGATGGAGCTTAGTTACGACGCTTCTGTGCATATTCGCCGGGCTATAGCGCTGGTGAACTCCAACCTGCTGCTGGGCGTAGCGCTGAGTTTATTAATTTTGTTTTATTTTTTACGTGGTATCAAAGCCACCTTATTAATTGGCCTCAGTATTCCGGTGTGTTTGCTGGTGGCTTTTATCATGTTGCAGGCTTTTGGCCGCAGTTTAAATGTGGTGTCGCTGGCCGGTTTGGCTTTTGCCGTCGGCATGGTGTTGGATGCCGCCATTATAGTGCAGGAGAATATTGTCAGGCTGCAGCAACAAGGCGTGCCGCTACTGAAAGCCATACGCCAGGGCACAACCCAGGTGAAAGGCGCTTTGTTTGCGTCCACCGTTACTACAGTGGCTATTTTCCTGCCGGTGCTCTTTATGCAAGGAGTGGAAGGCCAGCTGTTTTACGATTTGGCGCTGACACTGGCCGTGGCCGTGTCAGCTTCGATGCTGGTGGCGCTGACGGTGATCCCGGTGGCTTCTATGTTGTGGTTTAAGCAGGTGGACAGCAAACCAGATCCGCTGTTGCCGCTGTGGCACTGGCTGACCAGCAAAGTGATGTTACTGACCGGCACTGTGAAAAAGTCTGTTGGCTGGGTGATGTTGTTTGTGCCCGGCAGTGTGCTGCTGATGCTGTTGTTGTTACCTAAAGCCGACTTTTTGCCACAAGCCAATTCGGACGGGATTTTTACCGGTTTTACCTTGCCACCGGGTGGCAATATCAAAGTGATGGAGCAGGAAATAGGCAAGCTACTGGTTGAGCGGTTAAAACCCTATTACCAGGATAAAAAGTACCCGGCGATTAAAGGTTACAACCTGTCAATGTTCCCGGCCTTTAACGTGTTGTTTATCTATCCGGAAGACCCAACAGCGGTTGACGATATGATGACGTTATTGCGCACAGAAATTTTAAAAGACTTGCCCGACACCACCTCTTTTAGTTTCCGCGCTTCGTTGCTGAACTTTGGTTTTAACTCTGGCCGTGAACTTTTTATTGATTTTCAGGGGCCAGACAGCGATGTGCTGATGCAGCAGGCAGCTGCGGCGATGGAAGTGATTCAGCAAAAAATTCCGGGTGCCAATGTGCAGGCCGAACCTGGCCTGGCGCAAAACCAGCCTGAGCTGAAAATTCTGCCGGATGAAATGAATCTGGCCAAAGCCGGGGTAGACCGTTTTACTGTGGCCAATGCCGTCAGAGCCATGACAGATGGCATTTATGTGGGTGAACAGTTTGATGGCAATGAGCGGATGGATATTATTCTACGGGCCATCCCATGGACCACACCGGAGCAGTTACAGGCGATGCCGATTTACACCGGTGAAGCCGGGGTGCAAACCATAGGGCAACTGACCAGTTTACAACGCACAGTAGGGCCAACCAATTTGTTGCGTGTAAATGGTTTACGTACTGTCAGTTTGCAAATAAGCCCACCCGCCACTATGGCACTTTCTGATGTGATGACCATTTTGCAACAAGAGGTGGTGCTGCCGCTGCGCCAGCAACTGGGGGATGACATCACTATTGGTTATCGCGGCAGTGCCGACCGGCTGGATCAAGCCATTAAAACCATGGCGGTTAACTTTGTCATTGCAGTCTTTATTTTGTTTTTGCTGATGGCGGCGTTGTTTAAGTCGGTGAAGTCCAGTTTACTGGTGGTTCTGACGATGCCAATGTCGTTGCTCGGTGGCGTTATAGCTCTGAAGTTACTGAATTTATTCACCTTTCAGGCGCTGGATTTACTTACCATGATAGGTTTTATCATTCTGCTGGGTTTAGTGGTGAATAACGCCATTTTGCTGGTGGAACAACACCGTGACAGTGTCAATGCCGGTTTAAACACAAACGACGCTATTGCACAGGCCGTTCTGGTACGGGCGCGCCCGGTCTATATGAGTACCCTGACCAGTATTTTTGGCATGTTGCCTTTAATGCTGGTGCCCGGTGTTGGCAGCGAAATTTACCGTGGCCTGGCCACAGTCATAGTCGGTGGTATGACGTTCAGCGCCATTTTTACCTTAATTTTAATGCCTGCTTTGTTGCAACTTGGCAACTGGCGGTCGTTTTCTCATTCTTCAGCTGAAGCAGGAGTGTTGCAACATGTTCGCTAATCATCTTTTATCATTCAGTGCTTTACACAGGCCTTTGCGACTGGCGCTGCTTGTGGCGCTATGCTCTGCTGCAATGCCACTGCAGGCCGAAGAGGCTGCGCCAAAGGTGGTCAGTGTAAATGCAGTGCAAAAACAGACTGTCGCACCGCAGATGATGGTGTCGGGCCAGGTGTATAGCCGCTCTTCGTCAAATTTAAGCGCAGGGGTAGATGGCCGGCTGGAATGGATAGCCGAAGCTGGCCAGCAGGTTGAGGCCGGTGCTGTGCTGGCTACATTGGATCCAACCCCACTCAAACTGCGCAGCAACGAATTAAAGGCGCAGCTCAAAAGGTCAGAAATTAATGCCGTCAGACTGAATAAAGAACTGACCAGAGTGCAAACGCTGCTGGCCAAACAACTGATTTCACAAACCCAGCTGGATCAGGTGCAGGCAGACCGTGATTTAGCCCTGGCCGACGTGGAGCTGAATAAAGCTTCATTGGCGCAGGTGCAGGACCAGCTCAGCCGTGCAGTGGTGACTGCGCCTTTTGCCGGTGTGGTCAGTCAGCGCCATCATCAGCGTGGTGAAGAAGTCAGTCGGGGTGAAGCGTTAATTCAGCTGGTCAGTCTGACCGATTTGGAAATCAGGGTGTTTGCGCCCTTGGCTTATGCGCCTTTTATTACCCCCGGCCAGAATTTGCCGGTGTATCAACAACAAGGTCAAACGACACTGACGTTAAGTTCCGTTATTCCGGTGTCCGATGTGCGTTCACAAACCTTTGAAGCCAGACTGGTGGTAGACGCAAAAAATGCCGGTAATTTTCAGGTAGGGCAACTGGTCAGTGTGGCGTTACCTACAGCAACGGCTCAGCTTAGTACTGTGGTGCACCGTGATGCTTTAGTGCTTGGTAAAGAGCGGCATGCCGTGTTTTTAGTGCAGCAGGGTAAAGACGGCAGTAAAAAAGTAAAACGGCTGGAAGTCAAAGTTGGCCAGGGGCAGGGCGAATGGTTACAGGTTGACGCTGAATTAATGCCCGGCGATTTACTGGTGGTGCGTGGCGCCGATACCTTAAAAGACGGTGAGGCTGTGCGGGTGCTGACTGAAGCCGAATTTGCCCTGGCAAAAAGCCGGTTGGGCAGTGACAAGGTCGCACTTTAAATAAAACATCGCACTTTAACTAAAGATCGCACTTCAACAACAAACTGCGTTGTAAAACAGCACACTTTATATTGTTGTTGTGTCATTCAGGCAGCGGCAGGACCAGGTTTCACTGTTGAACCAGCTGCCCTGCAGCCGGTTTTGTTGTTGTAATACGGCAGTTAACATACTGTTTTCAGTGCTACAGGCTGGGCCACTGGCATAAGGGCCGCTGTACACCAATTGCTGATTTTCCAGATAAATCACCAGTGGCGTTGCCGGGACACTGATGCCGCTCTGCTCTAATTCATGCACACTGATCACAATTTGCTGCAGCTTTTTGTCTTGAAGTTCAGCCTGCAGTTGTTTGATGTGTTCTTTGGCTTTGTTGCTGCAAGGACAATCGGGATCTAACACGTGCAGCAGCACAGCACTTGATGCTGTGTTTGACGAGGCCTTTGCCGCCAGACGATTGAGCGCTGGTAGCTGTTGCTCCTGCAGCTGCAACTGCCGCTGTGGGTCAAATTCGCCATAATGCTGGTTGCCGCTTTGATACAACAGCCAGGAAGTGCAAAGCACCCAGCTGGCAAACAACAACCAGCCAAGCCAGATTTTATTCAAGGGCGTTTATCCTGACGGAATCTGTTGGCTTCGTCTGTTAATAAACCGGTGATTTTGCTGACGCTGGCGGCGCTGTGCAGCACTTGTTGACCCTGTCTGGTTTGCGCGTCTGTCATGTGATTCAGTTCAGAAATACTTTGCGCAATATGAGTGCTGGCTTCGTCCTGTTCGTCCATGGCCTGCGTCATAGCGCTAGCCGCTTCAACCACTGCACCGGCCTGAGTGCGGATATCCTTCAGTGCAGAGTCGCTTTGTCTGGCAAATCCAACAGTAGCGCCCATTTGCTCCAGGCACAGGTCAACCGCCTGCACTGAATCGGCACTGCTTTGCACCAGACGTGCAATCATATTTTTTATTTCGGCAGTAGAGCCATGGGTACGTGAGGCTAAAGTGCGCACTTCGTCGGCGACCACGGCAAAACCGCGGCCCTGTTCACCAGCGCGGGCGGCTTCTATGGCGGCATTCAGTGCCAGCAGGTTGGTTTGTTCGGCAATGCCCTGAATGACTTCCAGTACAGTGCGGATTTCGTTGGTGGATTCTGCCA
>JAYRUI010000273.1:0-5058 GCA_041919175.1 Rheinheimera sp.
GGTAATGTCCGAAGACTGTCCATTGCCGCCAGCGTTGTGTCAGCGGCAATTTGCTGCAATTCTGCTTTGTTGACATCGGTGTGTTCTCGAACCGGGTTTCTTGCATGCAACACAATACGTTCAGGATCCAGCTGCACAAAACGCGGCCCCTGCGCCTGCAGTTGATGCATCTTTTTATCGTCGGGCAGTGGCAACGTTTTTTGTTCTGCCAGATCAAAGCGGGACGGCGGACTGATATGGCTGGCAGCTTTGGTTTTACTGTGCTCAGGGCTTAGCTGCTGCACCATTAAATCGGCCAGTCCCAACGCACCTTTTTTGGACAGTTCGGTGGATAACTGGCTGTCGTGCATATCGCGGTAAAATTCAGTGGCCTGACTATTCAGCGGATTGTCTTCACCAAAACTTTCGTTAGCTTTACGCATACTGGAAAGCAACATGCCCATAAACACCGACTCAAACTGCTGCGCCGCTTGTTTGATTGAGGCTGTTTCATCATTTTTTGCCGAAGCCCGGAGTTTATTCAGGCTCGACAAATCATGATAAGACACACTGACATCAGGCGTTGTCATGTTAAATCACCACCAGTTCGCCATGAATAGCACCCGCTTCTTTTAACGCTTCCAGGATGGCCATCAGGTCGCCTGGCGCCGCACCAACGGCGTTCACGGTACTGACCAGCTCATCAAGCGTGGTGCCAGGATCAAATTTAAACATGCGTGAACGGTCTGGCCGCACATCAATAATAGTATTAGGCACCACCACAGTTTCGCCTTCAGCCAGTGGATTCGGCTGACTGACCGTTGGGTTTTCCGCAATAGTCACTGTCATACCACCGTGGGTCACAGCTGCCGGAAACAACCGTACATCTTTGCCAATCACAATAGTGCCGGTACGTGAATTGATAATAATTTTGGCGGCATCAGATGCAGGCTCAAAGGTCAGGTTCTCCAGAGTAGCCAGATAAGACACCCGCTGATCGATATCACGCGGTGCTCTCACCTGCACAGAGCGGGCGTCCAGAGTTCGGGCAGTTTCATCACCGATAAAACCATTAATCGCCGCTGCCAGATTTTTGGCCGTAGTAAAGTCGCCGCGGTTCAGGTTAAAGGTAATGTAGTCTCCCTGCGCAAAAGGGCTTTGTACTTCACGCTCCACCATAGCGCCGTTTGGAATACGGCCTACTGTTGGCGTATTGACCACCACTTTGGAACCATCGGCACCTTCAGCACCTAAACCACTGACAATCAGGCTGCCTTGTGCCACCGCATAAATCTGACCATCCAGCCCCTTTAAAAAAGTTTGTAATAAAGTGCCACCCCGCAAGCCCTTAGAGCTGCCGACAGAAGACACAGTCACATCAATGGCCTGCCCTGGTTTGGCAAAAGCAGGCAGCTCGGCATGCACAGCAACAGCGGCGACGTTTTTAATTTGTGATTTCATGCCGGCCGGCAAATTAATGCCAAAGTTGGTCAACATGGTTTTAAAACTTTGTTCGGTAAAAGGGCTTTGTTCACCCGTACCGGGCAAACCTACCACCAAGCCATACCCAACCAGCTGGTTCGAACGAACGCCTTCAACACTGGCCACATCTTTAATTCTGGCCGCCTGACAATGCAGGCTCAGCAGCGCAAGGGCCAACACAGCATATCTGGTAATTTTCATGGGATGACCTCAATCAGCTTAAAACGGCCACAAGGCAGAAGAGAAAAACCGGCTTAACCAGCCCGGGCCCTGACCACCATGGGTGGCACCAGTGCCGCTGTATTCAATACGGGCATTGGCAATTTTGCTCGACTCGACGGTATTGCGTGAATCAATATCTTCCGGACGAATCACGCCGGTTAAGCGGATATATTCTTTACCGGTATTCAGTGTCAGCCACTTTTCACCGCGGATCACCAGGTTGCCATTGGCCATTACCCTGAGCACGTTCACCGAAATATCGCCGGTTAAGCTGTTGCTTTGGTCGGCTTTGGAATCGCCTTTAAAATCAGAACTTGAATTCATGCCAAGCTGTAACACATTGCCGGCGGCACTGATGTTGCGCCCGCCCAGGCCAACCATAGGCTCGATATTGTTACTGCTGTCTTTGCCAAATTC
Organism: Rheinheimera sp.; assembly: GCA_041919175.1. Taxonomy (GTDB): domain Bacteria; phylum Pseudomonadota; class Gammaproteobacteria; order Enterobacterales; family Alteromonadaceae; genus Pararheinheimera. The sequence continues at coordinate 2,101 of JAYRUI010000273.1, forward strand.
AGTTTTGGCTTTTTTAGAGGCCTGCGTATTTTCTCTGAGCACCACAGTAATAATGTCGCCTTCCCTTCTGGCTTTATTGTCTGAATACAAGCCGTTAGACAAACCAGAGGCGAACAAAGAGCCGGTTTGCACCACAGGTGCAGCAGCAGGCTCTGGTGGCAATGGTGCAAAAGCCGGATCGTCCGGTATAGCTTCAGGTTCATAACTGGCACAACCAGAAATTAAACAAAGCGCCAGCAACGCAATTCCAATACGCATCACAACCTCCCGCTTACAGCTGCTGAATCGCAAAGCTCAGCATCTGATCCACAGCTGATATCACTTTGGAGTTCATTTCATACACCCGTTGACTTTCAATCAGGCCAACCAGCTCTTCGGTGACATTCACGTTGGATGACTCCAGCGCGCCCTGCACTATGTAACCAATACCTTCAAGACCTGGCACACCCTGCACCGGGTCGCCGCTGGCGCCGGTCTGACGGAATAAGTTCTGGCCAATAGGCTCCAAACCTGCCGGATTAATAAAGTTGGTGACTATTAACTGGCCTAACACGGCGTTTTCGGCCTGGCCCGGGATTTTTACCGACACTTCACCGTCTTGTGAAATGTTGATATCCGTTGCTTCCGGCGGAATAGTGATAGTCGGCTGAATTTGATAACCGGCACCAGAAGTGACTAAATTGCCTTCACTGTCGGTGGTGAACTGGCCGTTGCGGCTATAAGAAATAGTACCGTCCGGCATCAGCACTTCAAAAAAACCAGAACCCTGGATCATCACATCCAGCGCATTGTCTGTGGTCATGTGATTGCCCTGGGTGAAGTTTTTCTGGGTCGCAACCACTTTGGTACCGGCGCCCAGCATCAAACCATTGGGCAGTTCTGAGTTTTGCGATGAACGACCACCCGGCTGATTGACGTTTTGATAAAGCAAGTCTTCAAACACAGCACGGCTTTTTTTGTAACCGACAGTGCTGGCGTTGGCCAGGTTGTTTGAAATCACCGAAATATCACGCTGCTTGGCGTCTAAACCTGTTTTGCTGATCCAAAGTGCTGGATGCATGGTGTCCTCCTGAGCTTAATGCTCTAGATTATGCGTAAAACCTGATTGTGCTGCCGATCCATATCTTCAGCGGTTTTCATCATTTTGACTTGTAACTCGTATTGCCGTTGCAGGCTGATAAGGTAAGTCATCTCGCCAACTGCGTTAACGTTGCTGCCTTCCAGCGCGCCAGATAACAGGCTGACAGTGGCATCTACTTCGGCAACTTCACCGTCTTTTTGCCGGAATAAACCGTCGTTGCCTTTCACCACATTCTGGTTTTCCGGTTTCACCAGCTTGATACGACCAACTTCCACCATGGCATTGGCCGGAGCGCCCTGAGCGCGGGCCTGAATACCGCCATCAGCAGCGATATCAATTTTGGCCAGCGGCACCGGTAACTGAATAGGCCCGCCCTCGCCCATCACTGGCAAACCTGAAGCGGTTTGCAACATGCCATCGGCGCTGATTTTTAAATTGCCTGCTCTGGTATAAGCTTCGTTGCCATCGGCATCCTGCACGGCAAACCAGCCATCACCCTGAATGGCAATGTCTAAATCGTTTTCCGTGATCTTCAGCTCACCAGCGTCAAAATTCTGACTTGGCATTTCGGTCATGGCAAAAACCCGGCTTGGCAAGCCATCACCAAAAGCCTGCATGGAGCGTGCTTGCTCCAAATCAGCCTTAAAGCCCGTGGTGTTGGCGTTGGCCAGATTATTTGCCCGCACGCCCAGTGCGTTCATATTCTCTTTGGCACCGCTCATCGCTATATACAATAGATGGTCCATAACCCTGCTCCGACTGTGAAGAGTGGCGGCATGACAGCCTTTGATACAGGACTAAAGCAAAGATGATGCCATGATGATAAAAGCGCCAAAGGAAGTAAGCAGGTGTAGTCTGCAGATGGTTTGCTGCGACGCTCAAACTCTCTTAAAACGATTGCCGGGCATGCTGGTTCGCTGAAGTTTGTACAGATGTTGTCGGTAGTTATTTATGCGTCTCTGAAGTCGCACAAAGCAGCAGAACAATGCCTGACTGCAGACAACTTGTCTGTTACCCGGGTAAACCTGCCTGCCAGGTCACTTGTTATATAAAAAAAACCACCCGAAGGTGGTTTTTTGCCTCTGTGTAAACATTAACGTATCTGCAGTACCGTCTGCTGTAAGGTACTGTTCACTTCCAGTGCTCTGGAGTTGGCCTGGAAGTTACGCTGGGCGGAAATTAAATCCACCAGTTCATTGGTCAGGTTGACGTTGGAGTTTTCCAGTGCCGACGAGTTAATGGCGCCCAAAGTACCACTGTTGGCTTCACCAGCCAGCGGTTCACCGGAACGCAAACTGGTTTTCCAGGCGGTATTACCGGTTTGGGTTAACCCTTGTGGGTTGGCAAACTTCACCATGGCAATTTGTGAAAGGTAAGTTTGGTCACCGTTACTGTAACTCGCCATGACCTTACCAGCAGCGTCGATATCGATACTGGTTAAACGGCCCACTGTGGTACCGTCCTGGCTTAACGAACCCACTTCAAATTTGGAAGAATACTGGGTTGGCAGCCGTGTTGCGGCCTGATCGTTAAAGTTGACCGTGAGTGCAGTGGTAAACTGGGCACCGTTTTGCAGATAGTTGGTGGTGTTTAATGTGGCTTGTGGGATCACCAAATCCGGCAAAGACACGTTGGTTGGTACTTCGGGTACACCATTGGCATCAAAACGAATGGTTTGCGGACCAAAATACGAGCCAGCCGCCGGCGGAATGGCTGTTTTATCGTCAAACACCGCATACACTTCCCAGTCGTTATCTGTGGCCGTGTTGGTACGGCGAAAATAAAACGACAGAATATGTGGTTCACCCAAACTGTCATACACTGTGGTCGAGGTACCGGCTGTACTGTTGTAAGTTGTTTTATCCAAAGGGTTAAAT
>JAYRUI010000274.1:0-5031 GCA_041919175.1 Rheinheimera sp.
CAGGTTGATTTTTGAGCTGCCTGTGTTGGCAGCTTAGCTGAAACCCTGGGGCTGCTATGAATAAATCTCTGAAGTTCAAATGCTTAATGCTGCTTAGTTCTTTCTGCTGTGGTCACGTTATGGCGAACCCCAAAGCCGTGTCAGACGAGGCGGCAACAGCACCACTGCCGGTTAACGCTTACGTGCAACTGAAACACCCTGACTGGGCCAAAGACGCGGTAATTTATCAGATCAATACCCGCCAGTTCAGTAAAGAAGGCACTTTTAACGCCGCTGCCAAACAGCTGCCCAGGCTGAAAAAACTCGGGGTGGATATTTTATGGTTAATGCCGGTGCAGCCTATAGGTGAAAAAAACCGTAAAGGCAGTTTGGGCAGCCCTTATTCGGTGAAAGATTATCTGGCGGTGAATCCAGAGTTTGGCACCAAAGAAGATTTAAAAAGCTTTATTTCACAAGCGCACCAGCTGGGTATGTATGTCATTCTCGATTGGGTGGCCAACCATACGGCATGGGACAACCCCTTAGTGACGTCACATCCACAGTGGTATGCCCGTGACTGGAAAGGCGATTTTCGGCCAACTCCCTGGTGGGACTGGCACGATATTATCGAGCTGGATTATAACCAGCCTGAACTACGTCGTTATATGATCAACGCAATGAAATATTGGGTGAAAGACATAGGTTTTGACGGTTTCAGAGCCGATGTCGCCGGTTTTGTGCCATTGGATTTTTGGGAGCAATTGCGCCCTGAGCTCGATGCGATCAAGCCGGTGTTTATGCTGGCCGAATGGGAAACCCGCGATTTACATGCCAAAGCTTTTGATGCCACTTATGGCTGGAGCTGGTACGAAGCGGCGCACCAGATAGCGCAGGGCCATGCTGATGTGAACAAGCTTTATGTCTATTACTCCTGGAATGAACGGCACTACCCGCAGGATATTTTCCGTATGCTGGGGGTCAGCAACCATGATGTGAACGCCTGGGAGCAAACTGAATTTAAAGCTTTTGGTGAGGCGCTGCCCGCTTTTATGGCGCTGTCGGTGGTTGGGGAGGGTATTCCGATGATTTATAACGGTCAGGAAGCGGGTAATGAAAAACAACTGGCGTTTTTTGAGCGCGACCCTATTGTCTGGCGAGAACATGAAAACGGCGTTTTGTATCAAAAGCTCTTTGCGCTGAAAAAAGCCAACAGTGCTTTATGGAATGCGGGTTGGGGGGCACGGATGATCCCGGTGTTTAATAGCAAACCCAATCAGGTGTTGAGTTTTGTGCGGCAAAATGACAACAACAAAGTTTTTGCGGTGTTTAATTTGTCAAAAGAGCCGCAGCAGGTTGGCTTTAAAGACAAGTTGTATCAAGGGCAGTATCAGGATTTCCATACCGGAAAATCTATTGCGTTGAGCGCTGATACCAGACTTGATCTCGCGCCCTGGTCTTTTCAAATTCTGAGTCAGCATCGCTGATATCATCCAGCCATCTTGCAGGTAAAAACCGCATACTTAGTAAAAGCTGAGTTAAAAGCTCAGCTAAAAGCGGCGATAAAAACAGCGTAAAAACGCAGTGTTGGGGCGCTCTGCAAGATGCTGGGTTTTGCGCTCAGATGTCTTTATACTCCCAGCCATGATTATTTCCGGATTGAGTTCAGCACTTGAATTCTTTGTTGTTGATTTTAAGAAATTTTTTGCATCAGCTTTTGCGGTTATTTGCGAAAATCCTACGCTATGGCAGTGTTTTGTTATTGACGCTGGTATTGCTGTTTGCCTGGGTACCAGTGCCTTATACCGGTGTGATGCTGGAGCGGCAACTCACGGCCTGGTTCACGCAAAAGAGCAGTTATCAGGCGAGGCATCAGTGGGTGGCTATAGAGCAGATGTCGGTACATCTGCTGCAGGCAGTGGTGGCGGCTGAGGATCAAAAGTTTTTGCAGCATCAGGGTTTTGATATGCGGGCTATTGAAAAAGCACTGGTTTATAACAAAAAAGGCAAAAAAGTACGGGGTGCTTCTACCATCAGTCAACAAACCGCCAAAAACGTATTTTTATGGAGTGAACGCAGCTGGCTGCGTAAAGCGCTGGAAAGTGGCATCACGTTGTTGATTGAAGGGGCCTGGGGCAAACAACGTATTCTGGAAGTGTATTTGAATAGTGTGGAATTCGGCCCCGGCGTTTATGGGGTGGAAGCGGCAGCAAAACATTTTTTTGGCACTTCGGCGGCAAAACTGAATCGGCAACAGGCAGCCTTACTGGCGGCAGTTTTACCCAACCCACATCGTTTTTTGGTGAAGCGGCCATCGCCTTATGTGCAAAAACGCCAGCAGTGGATTTTAAAGCAGATGCGCCAGCTGGCGCCTGTGCAAAAAGCATTCAATAGCCAAAGTTAAGCCCTTACAGCTCCGATCAGCTGGATATTTGACTGAAAAAACACCAATCCCACCGAACTTTAGCGAAATAATACTGTGCCTGAAGCCCCGACTTGGTTATCTTATTGCGCTTGTCTGCGCTGGATTCAGGGAACCTTACAATTAGTCACAGCACAGCTCAGTCCGGTACCTGCCGTGGCTGCCATAACTATAAAGATTGAGGAATGAGTTGATGAACGAAATTGTAAACAGCATAAATAATGTGATTTGGAGCCCGGCTCTGATTTATTTATGTCTTGGCGCCGGCCTTTTTTATTCGCTGATGACCCGTTTTGCTCAGGTTCGCCATTTCAAAGAAATGTGCAAACTGATGCTCAATAACAATGAATCAGAAAAAGGTATTTCATCTTTTCAGGCATTAGCTGTTTCATTATCCGGCCGGGTCGGTGTGGGTAACATTGCAGGTGTTGCTGCTGCTATTGGTTTTGGGGGCCCAGGTGCTGTGTTCTGGATGTGGGTGGTAGCCTTTTTAGGTGCCAGTACTGCTTATGCGGAATCAACTCTGGGTCAGATTTATAAAGTAGAAGAAAATGGTCAGTACCGTGGTGGTCCGGCATATTATTTTGAACGTTGCCTTGGCTGGCGTCCGCTTGGCGTGATATTCGCCGTTTCTGCCATTATCGGTTGTGGCATTTTCCTGCCAGGCGTGCAGGCAAACGCAGTGGGTAACGCTGTGACGCAGATTTTTGGTGATGGCAACATGGTCGTCACCACTTTTGGTGAGGTCGGTACTTACAAACTGATTTCATTAGCCGTGATCCTGATTATTCTGGCTTTTATTATTTTTGGCGGTATTAAACGTATTGCGCAGTTTACCCAGGTGGTCGTGCCTTTTATGGCCCTGGGTTATATCGTGATGGCACTGATTGTTGTATTTCTGAATCTTGATATGTTACCCGGCGTTTTTATGCTGATCTTCAATGATGCCTTTACTGCACAGGCTGGTTTTGGTGCAGCGATTGGCTGGGGTGTCAAACGGGGTATTTATTCCAACGAAGCAGGTCAGGGCAGTGGTCCACATGCGGCAGCAGCCGCTGAAGTTGAACACCCGGCACAGCAGGGTTTAGTGCAGGCGTTTTCGGTGTATGTTGACACTTTGCTGGTTTGTACTGCTACAGCACTGATGATCTTGATCACCCAACAATACAATGTGGTTGGCACTTTAACTGACGGCAGTTTTATTGTGCAAAACGTGGCGGCCAATACCGAAATTGGCTCAGCTGCTTTTACCCAGTTGGCACTGCTCAAAGTCTTTGGTGGTTTTGGTCAGGTGTTTGTGGGGCTGGCGCTGTTTTTCTTCGCATTCACTACTATATTGGCTTACTACTACATCACAGAAACCAACGTAGCTTATTTAAACCGGGTGTTTAACAACAAACTACCGGTATTATTCTTTAAGTTGTTGCTGATGTTTATGGTGGCGTACGGTACCGTCAATAGCGCGGGTTATATCTGGACCATCGGTGACATTGGTGTTGGTCTGATGGCCTGGGTGAACATTCTGGGCATTTTACTGATTTTCTTCCTGCACAAACCAACGATTACCTGTTTACGTGATTATGAAAGGCAGAAAAAAGCCGGTGGCCCTATTACTTTTGACCCGGTGAAACTGGGCATTAAGAATGCGACCTTCTGGGAGCAGCGGCTGGCAAAACAGCAGCAGAAAGCTGATTAACAGCAAAAAGCCCGGTTTTTTCACCGGGCTTTTTGTTATTGTCCTTTTTTGAAAAATATAACCACAGGCATACATGGGGTGGGGTTATGGCGATTTTTTTTTCAGAACGTTTGTCTTTTCATCTGCTGACTTTCACTGATGCCGCTTTAATGCTGCGTCTGTTAAACGAACCTTCATTTATTGCTAATATTGCCGACCGTGGCGTACGCACTTTAGCAGAGGCACAGCAGTATCTGGCAGATGGCCCTTTAGCCATGTATCAGCAACATGGTTTTGGTATGTACCGGGTAGAGCGTAAAGCTGATGGCGTCAGTCTGGGGCTTTGTGGTTTAGTGTATCGGGACTATCTTGGCAAACCCGATGTGGGTTATGCGTTTTTTCCGGAATTTGCCGGTATGGGCTATGCCTCAGAAGCGGCTTTGGCAGTCTTTTCATATGGCAAAACAGTACTGCAACTGCCTGAAATAGTGGGTATTGTCGCCCCGCATAATATTGCTTCACAAAAGGTGCTGCAAAAGCTGGGACTGGTACAACAGGGACAAATAGCTGTGCCCGGAGAAGACAAAAAAGTGGATTATTATGTGGAAGCAGCTGCAGTGACAAAGTAGCTTTGTTGCAGCTCAGGTTGCAGAAACAGCAATAAAGCTACTGGCTTGACTGGGTTATGGTTTGTTTTTTCTGTTTTTCCCGCACAAAATCCTGATAACTTTTCGCGGCATTGTCCCGCAGGCAGTTGCTGGCCAGTGGTTCAGGCAACAGTGAACACTGCGCCCTTTGTTCCATCTGCATTTTGTTAAACCAGTATTCTTCACTGCCGGATTGTGGCGAACTGCAGGCTGCAAGGATTGGCAGTATCAAAACACACAATTTTTTGCTGAAATCACTGTTCATTGGCTGAGTTCCCACCGAAATAATCTGTAGCTGAAATGATAACCTG
>JAYRUI010000275.1:0-5031 GCA_041919175.1 Rheinheimera sp.
AGCTTTTTCAGGCGCAAGCTTTGTCATTAACCCAATCCAGCCTTTTGCTTTTAGCAACCGGAGCCACAAAGCCCACTCATTGGCCGGTTGATAAAAATGCTCAATGGCTTCAGTGCTACAAATAAAATCATATTGCTCTGCGAGCACTGCCGGGTTGTTGGCAAAATAAGGGTCGAAGACTGCCATCTGTTGCCCGGCTTCCTGCAACATCAAAGATAAAGTCGGGCCAGGGCCACAACCAAAATCCAGACCACTGAAGCCTGTGCCACCCAATCTTTCCAACAAAGGTGCCGCCAGTTTATTTAAAAACGCCCTGTAACGTTCATCTTCAGGGTTATTTTCATGTTGCTGGTAAATGGCTACTTCAGCGTCTGCTGTTAGATGGCTGTTAGCATCGGCAAAAATCAGCTGGCAGTCCTGGCACTGAAAATAACTGCGCTTTTTATCCTGATGATAAAAATGGTTGTTGCTGCCAGCACACAAAGGACAACTTGCCGGAGAGGAAAGCTCGGCCATCAAAAATAAATCCTTTTTTGAATGTAAAAAACGTCATGATACCAGAGCCATTTTATCTGTACTGCCAGATTCTGTTGCGCTTTGCTTTCTGTTAGACTTAGCCCCGCCTTTTTTCAGCAACAGAAGATGTGATGATGACTCTTGCAACCCAGGTTCTGGCGGTTAATGACGACTTGCCAATTCGTACCCATTTACCTGTTCACTCCGGCAAAGTCCGTAGTGTGTATTGGCTGACACCGGCCGACAGCGCCCGCCTTATCAAAGAGAAAAATTATCCGGTCGCCGCGGACACCCCACTAGCTATTATGGTGATCAGCGACCGTATCTCTGCTTTTGACTGTATCTGGCACGGTGAAAACGGCTTAAACGGTGTGCCGGGCAAAGGCGCCGCGCTTAATGCCATTTCAAATCACTGGTTCTCGCTGTTTAAACAACATGGCCTGGCTGACAGCCATATTCTGGATATTCCGCACCCGCTGGTGTGGATAGTGCAAAAAGCCCGTCCGGTAAAAATTGAAGCCATTGCCCGTCAGTACATTACCGGCTCTATGTGGCGTGCTTACAGCAAAGGCGAACGTGAATTTTGTGGTATTACACTCCCGGAAGGTCTGCAAAAAGATCAAAAATTACCGGAAATTCTTATCACCCCTTCCACCAAAGGTATTTTGACCGGCCTTGCCGGTGTGCCGGAAGCCGATGATGTGAATATTTCCCGTGCAGATATTGAACGTCACAGCAAAGCCTTTGGTTTTGAACAGGTTTCAGATATCGACCTCTATGAAAAACTGTTAAAACAAGGTTTTGCCGTGATCAGTGACGCATTGGCGGCGCTTGATCAGATGTTTGTGGATACCAAATTTGAATTTGGTTATGTCAAAGGCGCCGATGGCAACGACAGACTGATTTATATGGACGAAGTAGGCACACCAGACAGCTCACGCATTTGGGATGGCGCCGCCTGGCGCGATGGCCATATTGTTGAGCAGTCCAAAGAAGGTTTCCGCCAGTGGTTACTGAATAACTTCCCTGATCCGGATATTCTGCTGAACAAAGAACGGATGCCGGAGCGCGAAGCGCTAGCACGTGACAATGCCCTACCGACGGCCGTGATGATGGATATTTCCCGCACTTACCTCGGTATCGCCGAAAAAGTAGTTGGCAAGCCTATTCAGTTATCGGCGAACCCAAAAGCGGAAATTATTGAAGTGCTGAAACAACACTATGGTTTGATTGATTAATATTGTTGTTCCAGAGACTAAAAAGCCCGCTTTTAACGCGGGCTTTTTACACTGGATAAAACCAGTTGAGATAACACTGGTTTTATCCAGGACAGCTTCTCAGCCGGCATTACATCGAAATACCACCGTCAATTTCCACCACACGGCCGGTGAAAAAATCGTTTTCAAAAATGTATTTTGCGGTGTGGGCAATTTCCGTTGCTTCACCCAATCGACCAACCGGCTTCATTTTTTCTAAACGGTCACGGGCTTCAGGCTTCATTGCGTCCGTCATCGGCGTACGAATCACACCTGGAGCAATAGCGCCTACACGAATACCATAACGACCCAGCTCACGGGCCCAGGTGACTGTCATAGCAACCACTCCGGCTTTGGCAGCGGCATAGTTGGTCTGGCCCATATTGCCGGAACGCGCCACACTGGACATATTAATAATGACGCCTTTGCGGCCACGTTTAACCATGCTGGCTGCAGCTTCACGGCCACACAAAAATACGCCGGTCAGGTTCACATCAATCACCGACTGAAACTGTTGCAACGACATTTTGCTTTGCAGCTCGCCGTCTTTAAATTTCAGCAATAAACCGTCACGCAGAATACCGGCGTTGTTGATCAGGCCATCAATACCATCAAAATCGCTATCAATAGCTGCAAAAGTGGCTTCCACTTCAGCTTCCACCGCCACATTGGCAAGATAAGTGCGTACTGTCGCCTCACTACCCAGTTCAGTTTTTGCCTGTTGTAACTGACTTTCGTTCATGTCAATCAGCGCCAGTTGAGCGCCCTGGGCTGCACACATTTTTGCCATTTCCAGACCAAGCCCCTGAGCGCCGCCTGTGATAACAATAGTTTTGCCTTGTAAGTTCATAATCAACCTTTGTTAAAATGCTTTGAGATACAAAGCATTACTATATGTGTTTGTAACAAATTCTACTTTTTAGCAAAAAGACGGAAAATACTGGAAAAGTCCAGTTTGCCATTGCCCTGACGCTGATGCGTCACATATAAATTGCGCGCCAGGGAACCCATAGGGGTTGCTGACTGACTGAGCTGGGCGCATTCAGCAGCAAGGCCTAAATCTTTGGCCATTAAATCCACCATAAAACCGCCCTGATAATTGTTGCTCGAAGGCACATTCGGCTGTACATCCGGGCATGGGTTATACAGCTCTAACGTCCAGTTGCGACCTGAGCTTTTCAGCATAATGTCGGATAACACTTTTGGATCCAGCCCGTTGTCGATGCCAAGCTGCAAGGCTTCGCTGGTGCCTGCCATTAAAATAGACAACAGCATATTATTGCAGATTTTTGCTACCTGACCTGCACCGACATCACCGGCGTGGAACAGGTTTTTACCCATGGATTCCAGCACTGTTTTGGCGCGTTCAAAATTCGAAGCTGAGCCACCAACAATAAACGTCAGAGTGCCGGCTTTAGCGCCGCCGACACCACCGGATACAGGTGCATCAATAAAAGCAATGCCTTGTGCTGCCAAACCTGCACCCACACTGCGCGCAGTGGCAGCGTCTATCGTTGAGCAATCCAGTACCAAAGCGTTTTTGGCAATATGAGCAGCCACACCCTGCTCACCCAGATATAAACCAGCCACATGTTTGCCAGCCGGCAGCATAGAGATAATAAACTCTGCGCCCTTGACAGCATCCACAGCAGAAGCGGCCACTACAGCACCTTCGGCCTGCACCTGTGCCAGCGCATCTTTTGATAAATCAAAAGCCTGCACCTGGTGGCCTGCTTTGAGTAAATTGATGGCCATAGGGCCACCCATATTTCCTAAACCGATAAAAGCAACTAACGCCATGATATTTCCCCGTTTTTGCTAAACCGGCGGACTGCTTGAGCAGCTTCTCTGAGCCGGTACTATTCAATAAAACAGGGCCATTTTATTGCCCTGTATAAAGGCTTTCGTTTTTATCACCGAGTGCTACCGGCCATTAAACCCGGTGGCACTCCTACTTTGATCAAGGGTTTTTATTTCATGCATTATTCACTAATGCACTACTCATTAAAGCACTTTGCCAAGTTCACTCAGCGGATGTTCGTTTGCAGGCCACGGCGAGCGGAACAGCTCATCAATCACAGCTGCGGGCACTGAAGCCACATCCGGATATAACCACTGTGGCTTTTGATCTTTATCTATCAACAGTGCCCGCACCCCTTCGGTAAATTCACCCAACTTGCCACATTGCACACTAAGGCCAAGTTCCAGCCGGAAACTGTCGGCCAGAATTTTGGACTGCCCCAACTGCAATAAGCGATACACAATATGGGCGGTGATCGGACTGCCGTACTGCAGCGAAGCTTTGGCTTTGGTGAGCCAGCTGTCATCACCTTTAATGGCCAGAATTGCGTCCATGGCACTGGTTAAATCCGCACTATCAGCCAAGGCTGCGATAGCACTTTGATGCACACGGATTTGACTGGCCGGTTGTTGATTACGCGACAGCTCTTCGAGGTTTAACAGTTCATCCGACAACTTCTGATGATTCAGCGCAACAGTGTTGCCCCAACGAATAGCTTTTAGTTTTTCAATAACAACATACTTTTTATCATGAGGAATAAAATGGTCTGCTAAATCAATCAGCTTGGCGTCAGCTGCGTTAATTGAAGCGCCAGTTAAACCTAAAAACAAACCACAACCTTTGGGCATACGGTTTAAGAACCAGCTGCCGCCGACATCCGGATACAAACCTATTGCCATTTCGGGCATTGCAATACGCGAAGTACCAGTGACAATACGGTGCGAAGCACCAGCCATTAAACCAAGGCCGCCGCCCATCACAATACCATTGCCCCACACCAGCACAGGTTTATCAAAAGTGTGAATAAGATAATCCAGGCTGTATTCTTTGGTAAAAAAGTCCTGCACATAGTGCTGGTAATGGCCTGGTTCATTTTTCATGCTGTGGTACAAGTCGCGGATATCACCACCGGCACAAAAGGCTTTATCGCCGGCGCCTTCCAGTACCACCATGGCAATATTGCTATCTTCTTTCCACGCCTGCATTTGAGGCAGCAGCAGCTCAACCATCGCCAAACTGAGCGCATTCAATGACTTTTCACTGTTCAGTGTGGCAACACCAATCAGCTTGCCATTGTCGGCGGCAATAGTGCTGAACAGCACGACGGCTTCTGCGGTTTGTATCCTTTCTGTCATCAGCCATTCACCCAGTTTGCTTTACGTTTTTGCAGGAAAGCTGACACACCTTCCACCTGATCTTTGGTATCAAACAGGCCCACAAATAATTCACGCTCAAGTG
>JAYRUI010000276.1:0-5027 GCA_041919175.1 Rheinheimera sp.
TAGAAATTGTGGAAGTGTTGGAGGTGATAATGGCATCCGGCCCCACCACAGTTTCAATTTCTTTTAATACTGCGCCTTTGATTTTTGGGTTTTCGACCACGGCTTCCACCACGATGTCGACCCCTTTGACGGTTTCATTCGACAAAGTTGGTGTGATTGAAGCAATCACTTTGGCCATACCGGCGGCATCTAAACGTTTACGCTCCACCAGTTTGCCCAAAAGCTTAATCGCTTCGCCCATGCCCAGTTGCAGCGCTTTGTCGTTGATGTCTTTCATCACAACTGGCACGCCTTTAGAGGCTGACTGGTAAGCAATACCACCACCCATAATGCCAGCGCCTAACACTGCTGCTTTATTGACGGCTTTTTTCGCCATTTTACCGGCTTGTTTGGCTTTGCCTTTGATCAGCTGGTCGTTCAGGAACAAACCAATTTGCGCAGTGGCAGCGTCGGTTTTTCCCAGTTTGGCAAAACCGGCGTTTTCCAGTGCAATAGCACCGGCACGATCAAGGCGCGCCGCTTTTTCAATAGTTTCAACAGCCAGCATAGGCGCAGGGTAATGTTTACCTGCGTTGGCAAACACCATGCCTTTGGCAGTGTTAAAGCTCATCGTGGCTTCAGTTTTGTTCAGTTTCAGTGGCGATAACTTGGCTGCACGTTTCTGGCGCCAGTTCAGCTTGCCGGCAATGGCGTCCTGCACCATGGAAAGCGCAGCTTCTTTTAATTTGGCCGGAGCTACTACAGCATCCACCGCGCCTTCTTTCAAGGCTTGCTCAGCGCCACGCTCTTTACCCGTGGTGATCCACTCCATCGCAGTATCAGCACCGACAATACGTGGTAAACGAACTGTGCCGCCAAAACCTGGCATCAGGCCCAGTTTCACTTCAGGTAAACCAATCTTGGTGGTGGTGTCGGCCACACGGTAGTCGGCCGTTAAAGACCACTCACAACCGCCGCCTAAAGCAAAACCATTTAAAGCAACAACGGTTGGAACCGGTAAATCTTCCGCCAGGTCGAAGATGTCGGATGCTTGTTTGATCCAGGGGATTAAATCAGCTTCCGGCTTTTGGAAAGTGGCAAGGAATTCAGTAATATCAGCACCAACAATAAAGGTTTCTTTGCTGCTGCTGTAAATTAAACCTTTGAGGTTTGCATCTTTGTGCAGGATTTCCAGCGCTGCGCGGCAATCAGCCAGCGTTTGCTGGTCAAATTTATTTACCGAGCCGGCTGCGTTAAAGGTAAACTCGGCAATACCGTCAGCAATGTATTGCACGGTAATGCTGGAACTCTGGTAGATCATGGATGTTCTCCTTCGTCGCGTAGGTGACAAATGCTTTTTTATCGCAACAGGTCAGATGAGTCTTGTGCGGGTCCAGTGTGTCGCGGTTCATGAAAAAATTCAACCGTTATTTAAACGCTTGTTTGAATTTGCCGTCGACAACTGTGTAACTATAGGTGGTATTTATACAGATGTGGCAACCGAAATTCGGCACAGTAACAACAACCCTTTTTGCCTCTGTGCTGCTCACGCTGAGCTGCAATGCAATGGCCGTCACGGCCGATCAGGTACTGCGGGAGCGTTTTCTCAGAGCAGAAAAGAGCATTCAAAAGGCCAGCCCTGAACAAGCAGAGCGAATTTTACGTGATTTACGCCAATACCCGCTGAAACCTTATATAGAGCTGGAGTATTTAAGCCGCTCTCTTGGCAACACTGCGGACGTGAAAGACTTTTTAAAACGTTATCAGGGCACCCCACTGGAATGGCCGATGAAAAAACGCTGGTTAATCTATTTAGCCGGCGTGGGTTTAAGTCAGCCGTTCCTGAAGAATTATCAGCAAGGCACAGACACTGTACTCGATTGTTATGCACTACAACTGCGTTTGCTGAATGAACCGGCAAAAACCGTCTGGCCGGAAGTTGCCAGATTGTGGACCGTCGGCAAATCTTTGCCCAAAGAATGTGATGCCCTGTTCAGCCGCTGGCAAAAAGCCGGTCAGCGCACACCTGAGTTAGTCTGGGCACGGTTAACCAAAGCCGCTGATGGTGGAGATGAGCGCATCATTCCTTATTTACGCACCCTGCTGCCAAAAAATTTGCAGTACTTGGGTGATAAATGGAAACAAGTGATTGAAAACCCGGGTCTGGTGCAAAGACAAAACTTTCTGCCGTTAAAACACCGCTGGGAAAGGGAAATTCTGGCGTACGCGCTGAAAAAGATGGTGTGGAAACAGCCGGAACAAGCATTGAGAGTGTGGCAACGATATGAAGCTGACGCCCAGTTTACCAAAGCGTTGCGCACCGACGTCGCCCGCCAGTTTGCCATAGCGCTCGCCAGTAAAGACGACCCACGCGCCGCCAAATTTATGCCGATGGTACCGGTTGAATTAAAAGACGATTTATTTATTCAGTGGCAACTGGCCTGGTTGCTGCGGCAAAGCCAGTGGGCAAAAGTACAACAAATGCTGGCGGAGCTGCCGGAAGAAAGCCGCAATAAAGATAACTTGCGTTATTGGCAGGCCAGAGTGTTACAGGAGCAAGGCCAGCAGGAGCAAGGCAAACAACTGCTGAGCAAACTGGCAGTAGAACGCAGTTATTATGGTTTTATGGCGGCCGCTAAATTGGGTTTAAAACCCAGCCTGGCACATAAACCTGTGCCGGTAAGCAAAGAGCAATATCAAGCCTTTAAAAAGAGCGCCGCTATAGCGCGGATGTATGAATGGCAGGCGATTGGCCGGCCTAATGCCGCCAAACGTGAGCTGACCTTCCTGCAAAAGTACGGCACTGAACCGGAAAAACTCAGCGCCGCTAAATACGCTTATGACAAAGGCTGGTACGACAGAGCCATTTTTGCCTTGGCGGATGCCGGTTATTGGGATGACGTAGAAATGCGGTTCCCTATGGTATTTAATCAGGAAATTCAACGGCATGCTAAAGCAGCTCAGGTTGACCCTGCCTGGGCCATGGCCATTACCCGCCGCGAAAGTACTTTTATTCCAACGGCAAAATCGCCGGTTGGCGCCCATGGTTTAATGCAGATTATGCCGCAAACCGCCAAACACATCACAGGACGGCGGGTTCCGGTACAAACTTTGTATAACCCCAATGTAAATATTGATATGGGCACCGACTACCTGAATTATTTAATGCGGCAAAACAACAATAACCTGGTATTCGCCACCGCTTCATATAATGCCGGTTATGGCAGAGTGAAAACCTGGTTGCCGAAAAACCGGCAAATGCCGCTGGATATCTGGATTGAGACGATTCCCTTTAAAGAAACGCGGGAATATGTCAAAGCCGTGCTGGCTTATTATCAGATTTACAATATCAGGATGAACCAGAACCGCGATGTATTTGTGCCTTTAAGCACTATGCAGGTCGGTGCGGCAACCTGAGAACATAAAACAGTTGGCTATATTGCAGCCGCCATGGCGGCTGATGTAACTTAAATTCATGAATCATCATAGGAAAAGCCATGCGACCAGCTTACCAATCTTTGTACGCCGCTCACCTGTTTGAACTGCAACAACGCACCAAAGCCGTGCTGGCACGGGAAAACCTCGATGCATTAGTGATTCACTCAGGCCAGGCTAAACGGCAGTTTCTGGATGACATGGATTATCCCTTTAAAGTAAACCCGCTGTTTAAAGCCTGGTTGCCGCTGGTCGACAACCCACACTGCTGGCTGATCGTCGACGGTGTCAATAAACCTAAACTGGTGTTTTATTTGCCTGTTGATTTCTGGCACAAAGTGCCGGATGCACCCACCGACTTCTGGGCTGGTTTTTTTGATATTGAAATTATTGATAAAGCCACCAAAGTTGAACAAATTCTACCTTACGATAAAGCACGTATGGCCTATTTGGGTGAACAGCTGGAACTGGCCAAAGCTTTAGGTTTTACCGAGCTGAACCCTGAAGGTGTGTTGAGTTACCTGCATTATCACCGCGCTTATAAAACCGATTATGAACTGGCCTGTATGCGCGAAGCTAACCGCATCGCAGTGGCGGGACACAAAGCGGCAGAAGCGGCTTTTCGCGCTGGCGGCAGTGAGTTTGATATTCAGCTAGCGTATCTGGCAGCTGTGGGTCAGGGCGAAAACGAAGTGCCCTACGGCAATATTATTGCGCTCAACCAAAACGCCGCCATTTTGCATTACACAGTGCTGGAGCGGCAAAAACCTGCTGAGCATCATTCATTTTTAATAGACGCAGGTGCGTCTTTCCATGGTTATGCCGCCGATATTACCCGCACTTACAGTGCAAAAAACGACGAATTTGCCGCGCTGATACAGGCGATGAATGCCATTGAATTGCAGCTGGTAGACAGCTTAAAACCCGGAATTAAATACACTGAAGTGCATTTAAAATCGCATCAGCTTGTTGCCAATATTCTGGCCGATTTTGACCTGGTGCAACTGGGCGCCGACGCCATCGTCGAAACTGAAATCAGCCGTACTTTTTACCCGCATGGTATTGGACATCATTTGGGGTTACAGGTGCATGATGTCGGCGGTTTTATGGCCGACGAACGTGGCACTCATGTGGCGGCACCGGACAATCACCCTTTCCTGCGCTCCACCCGTTTAGTGGAACCTGGCATGGTATTTACCATAGAACCCGGTTTGTATTTTATTGATTCGTTATTGGCCACGCTGAAACAAAGCGAGCATGGCAAATATGTGAACTGGCATAAAGTAGATGCGATGCGCAAATTTGGTGGTATTCGTATTGAAGACAACGTGATAGTGCACCGTGACCGCAATGAAAATATGACCAGGGATTCTGGCCTGGCCTGATAACTGGTACTGCCCCAAGCATGCTACAGAAACGGCCTTATCGGCCGTTTTTTAATTTTGAAATCGGCTCGCAGAGCCGCTACCATAAGCGCCTGTTTGAACCTTGCGGAATATAAAATGACTGATGTGTTTGCCAATGCAGATCAACAACTGGACGCTTTGGGTTTACGTTGCCCTGAACCTGTGATGATGGTGCGGCTGACAATCCGTAAAATGGCGTTTGGTCAA
>JAYRUI010000277.1:0-5019 GCA_041919175.1 Rheinheimera sp.
AAAAACATGAATGGTGACGACCCGGCTTTTTATCGTTTACCAGAGTCACAAGAGCTGGCAGCGCAATATTTGTTGATGTACGAAATGTCGTTGCCTTTTGGTCTGGATCTGAACAATCAGCTGAATCAGGATAAAAGTGCCACCAAAGTGGCGATAGCGCTGAAAAACCTCGGTAGTAAAGAGATGCTGGCGCTGGAGCAACAAACCATGGGCTGGCTGGCGGAGCATTATCCGCAATACAAAGCTGAAGCGTCCAGTACAGCGCTGATGTTTGGTCATATTGGCGAACGTAATATGGCTAGTATGCTCAATAGTTTACCGCTGGCTATGTTGTTGATTTCATTACTGCTGGTGTTTAGCTTAAGGTCCTGGCGCTTGGGGGCTATCAGTTTATTGCCTAATATGATCCCGGCTTTGTTAGGTTTTGGTTTATGGCAGTTGTGGTCGGGTGAAATTAACCTTGGCTTGTCGGTAGTGGCATCCATGAGCCTTGGCATTATTGTGGATGACACAGTGCATTTTCTGGCGAAGTATCAGCATGCCTGCAAAGAAGGCCGTAGTACTGAACAGGCCATTCGTTATGCGTTTCACAGCGTAGGCCGTGCTCTGATGATTACCACTGTGGTGCTGGTGATTGGTTTTGCGGTGCTGCTGTTGTCTAACTTCAGACTAAATTCTGATATGGGTTTATTAACCTTACTTATCATTGCGATAGCCCTGATTATCGACTTTTTGTTTTTACCGGCCTTTTTACTTATTTTCGACCGGCAGCCTGACAAAGCTGCTGTAGCAACAGGAGAAAAAACACATGAACCAGCTTAACTTCAAAGGCGCAGCCGCGATTGGCTTGCTGTTGTTTGGTTTTATCAGCCCGGTGTGGGCAGATGCCGCCAAAGGTTTACAAATTGCCACTGAACGTAAAACCCGGGACGAAGGCTGGAAAGACAGCGAAGCCAAAACAACGATGGTGCTCAGAAACGCTCAGGGTGAAGAAAGTACCCGGCAAATCCGTACGCTGGCGCTGGAAGTTGCCAATGATGGTGACAAGGGCCTGACCATTTTTGATGAACCTAAAGATGTGCGTGGTACGGCTTTTTTAAACCATTCGCATACCGGCAAACCGGACGACCAATGGTTATATTTGCCAGCGCTGAAGCGGGTAAAAAGGATAGCGTCCCGCAATAAATCAGGCCCTTTTATGGGCAGTGAATTTTCATATGAAGATTTGAGTTCGTTTGAACTGGAGAAATTCAGTTTTAACTATCTCAAAGACGAACAGCTCAATGGCGTCAACACTTTTGTGGTGCAGCAGGTACCGACCGATGAGTTTTCCGGTTACAGCAAAACGCTGGTCTGGGTGGATCAACAAGATTATAAAGTGCTGAAAATTGAGTTTTATGACAAGAAAAACAGCCTGTTAAAAACCCTGATGATGCTGGATTACCAGCAATATTTGGGCAAATTTTGGCGGCCACTGAAAATGACGATGCAGAATCATCAAACCGGTAAAAGTACTGATCTGCTGACGCAGGACATTCAGTTTGGCAAGGGCCGTACTGATGCTGATTTTGATACTAATGCGCTACAACGCAGTAAATAAACATTAGTCTGGTAAGCTGGCGCGACATTTGCCTGCCAAAAGTCTGCGCCAGAATTTTGCCAGCGCGCTGCGAAGGAACTGATATGCGTCTGACTCCTCTGTTACCCCTGCTTTGTGGCAGTTTGTTATGGCCACTGGCTGCGGCTGAACTTGGCCCTGTCACAGCCAAAGACACTTTGTGGAGCCTGGCCAAAGCGGCAAAAGGCGACAACCCATCCAGCATGTATCAGGTGATCCTGGCGTTACAGCAAACAAATCCGCGCGCTTTTATCGGCAACAATGTGCACCATGTGCAATTTGGTGCCGTGTTACAAATTCCAACAGCCGCAGAAATTGCCGCGATAGACCCTGAACTGGCAAGGCAAAAAGTAGAAGCCGATGAGCAGCGTTGGCAACAACTGCAGCGCAGCGGCGGCAAAAGAAAACAAAACGGCAGTGGTTCTGCCACCAGCCGGTTGATTGCCGCGCAGCAACAGGCTGTTGCCAGAGTTCAGGCTTCAACCCAGGCTGCGCGACCAGCAACACCAGCAACACCAGCAACACCAGCAACACCAGCAACACCGGCCAGTCAGCCAGCGGTCGCAAAACAGCAGCCGGCACACTGGACAGACAATCTGCAAAGTAACAGTACCTTCGGGGTAGAAAGCCGTGTTTTTGCCAAACAGGGCTTGCAGCAGCAAGCCAGAATGCAAAACAGTGCGAATTTTTTACAGGAATGGTATTGGCAAGCCGAAGATGAAAGCCACAGCTGGACGTTCAGCCCTTATCTGCGTTGGGACCAAAGAGATGCCGAGCGGCATTTAATCGATATCCGGCAGGCATTCTGGCTGAAAGTAGGTTCAGGCTGGGAGCTGAAATTGGGGGTTGATCAGGTGTTTTGGGGGGTGACTGAGTCACAACATCTGGTGGATATCGTCAATCAGACCGACCTTGCCGACAGCATTGATGGCGAAAGCAAACTGGGCCAGCCAATGCTGCAATTTAATCTGTTTGGCGATTTTGGCAATCTGCAAACTTTTGTGTTGCCGTATTTCCGGCAGCGCACCTTACCTGGGGTGAACGGCCGCTTGCGGTTGCCGCTGGTGGTGGATCAAGACAATGCAGTGTTTGCGTCAGGCGATAAAGAGCGGCATATCGATTGGGCGCTGCGCTACGCCAAACAAATTGATCAACTGGATATTGGTTTGTCGTATTTTCAGGGCACTTCACGAGAGCCTGGTTATGTACCTACAGCACAAGGCACTTTGTTGCCTTATTACGCTCAGATAAAGCAAGTCGGGTTGGATGCACAGTGGATTGTTGAAAGCTGGATCTGGAAGCTGGAGGCTATCAGGCGATCAACAAGCCAGCAGCATTACCGCGCTTTAACAGCAGGTTTTGAATACAGCATGGTCGGTATTCTGGACTCAGATTTTGACCTGGGCTGGCTGATGGAATATCAATATGACAGCAGAGGCATGGCGGCCACTTCAATAGGTCAGAGGGATTTGTTTGTTGGCACCCGGTTGGCGTGGAACGACGCAGCCGGAACTGAGCTATTATTGGGTATCGCACAGGATCTGGATGACAGCGGCAGCCGTAGTGGTTTATTAGAGGCATCAACCCGCTACAGCAATAATTTACGCTTACGCCTGGACGCCTGGTTTTTTCAAACTCATTCGCAGGAACAACCTATCTGGTGGTTACGTCAGGATGATTATGTGCAGTTTGGAATAGATTATTATTTTTAGTGCACAGCAAAATAAAACCTGAGGTGTTGGTATGAAGTTGTGGTGTTTACTGTGGATGTTGTGTAGTTACAGTACGCTGTCTCAGGCTGCCAGTTATGTCATTGGTATCGAAGAGATTGACTATTACCCGCATTATGATTTTAGCCGTGGTCAGGAAAGGGGTTATTTTGTTGACCTGATCCGGCTGTTCTCCAGCCACAGTGGCCACAAGTTTAAGTTTGAACCCTTGCCGGTAAAACGGCTGTACCACTCTGCAACCTCTGGTATAGACCTGATTTACCCTGATAACCCCAAGTGGCAACAATATATCGAAGCCGGTGTGCAAAAGCATTTCAGTTTACCGGTCATTTATACCCTGGGCAGCACCCTGGTGCGGCCTGAGCACCAGCATATCCAGCTCACACAATTCCGCACTCTGGCGAATATTCATGGTTTTGTGCCGACTAAATGGCTGGCGCTGCAAAATCAGTATAAATACCGCATTATTGATGTGCCCGATGTGGCTTCGGCCTTGGGGTTAGTGCTCAAAGGGCGGCTGGACGGTGCCAGTGTCGAATTCAACGTGGCGCAACATTATCTGCGCGGTATTAAACAGCAGGAACAGTTGGTGATAGGAGAATTGTTACCTTTTACCCAATTGCCGTTTTTAATATCCAGTGTGAAACATCCCCAACTGCTCAGCGAATTTAACCTGTTTTTACAGGAAAAAGCCGCTGAGGTTGCGGCCTTAAAACGCCGTTATCAATTGCTGGAACAAAGACCAACACCAGTAGCGCAGCAGTTGCCGCAAGCCCCGCCAGAAACCTAAAGCTTTGCCAGAAACTTCAAACCCAGCCACAAAGTTGAGCCTCCACCACAAAGCTGAACCAGGCTGGCTACAACCTGATTTGCAGCGTGCAAACAGCGGTTAGCAACTGAGTGCGAGTCTTCTGTTCCTTTTGTTTTAGCCTTTTACCGGCATCAATTCATGTAATGCCTGCACTGTGGCTTCCACGCCGGTGCGGATAGCGGGTTCTGGTTCAATTTTAAATAACGGGCTATGGTGGCTTGGCACCGCAGGGCCGCCATTACGCTCGGCAATAAAAGCTTCTTTTGGCGTGCCTCCTACCGCAAAATACAAACTCGGAATATAAGGTTTTGTAGTTAAAAACGGAAAATCTTCGGCACCCATACCCAACCTTTTGTAATTCTGATCAAAAATATCGTCACCCATCGTTTTGCGCCAGCTGGCTTTAATACGCTGGGTTAACGGAATATCGTTGACTGTTGGTGGAGTGGTTTGTGGGTCTACTTTTACTTCCGGTAATTTGTCTTCCGGTAAACCAGCAGCACGGCCGAGGTTTTTTGCCACCCGCTCTATGGCGCTGATCAGATAATTGCGGGTTTCCATATTGTCGTTGCGCACTGTCAGCTGTAAATGCGCCTGATCCGGAATTATGTTGTGTTTGGAGCCGGCATGAAAAGCACCGACGGTAATCACACCAGGCTCTTTGGGGGCCAGTTCGCGGCTGATAATCGTCTGCAGCGCCAGCACTATCTGGGCGCCCAGGACGATAGGGTCTTTGCCTCTGTGTGGGCTGGCACCATGGGCGCCAATGCCATGAATAATAATATCAACACTGTCGACCCCCGAATAAGGGGATCCTTCCACCGCCACCAGTTTGCCGGCTTCAATATCGCTCGACACAT
>JAYRUI010000278.1:0-5010 GCA_041919175.1 Rheinheimera sp.
GGAGTTTTGGCGAATGATCAGATCAGGAACCGCCATGAATGTTCCCCAATCAACTAACATTTTATTTTAACTACAGAATTTCTGGGGATACCTCAGGCGCTCGGCTAAAGGTGAAGCGCCGTTTAAAGACTATTTTATCTGGCGCTCTGATTTACCGAAGGATGGTTGGGGGCCGGCATGGGACAGCAGCACAATAGATCCCAAAGTGGTGTGGCATTATCACCCGGAGCGCAAACAGTATTATTACGCCGCTTTTGGTGCATCCCAGCCTGATTTAAATCTGCAACATCCTGATGTCATTGCTGAAATGAAAAAAATGGCCAAATTCTGGCTGGACAAAGGCGTGGCAGGTTTTCGGTTAGACGCAGTGCGTTACGCCATTGAAAACGGCCCAGGCCAGCAGGCCGACACCAGCGAGACTATTCAATACTGGCAGGACTTCAGCGCTTATGTGCGTTCCATAGCTCCAGACACCTTGCTGGTGGGCGAAGCCTGGGCCGATCTACCCGTTGCCGCTCAATATTATGGCGATGGCAAAGCGCTGGATGCCGGTTTTGACTTTGATTTTGGTTACAAGGTTTTAGCGCTGCTGCAAAGCGATGGTGCAGTGAAAGCTGAATTTGGCACCATGCAAAGCACCACAAACAGCAGTCAGCAGCCACTGCAGGCCAATTATGCCGATCGGCTGGCGGCCAAAGTGCCAATGGGTTATTTCAGCCCCTTTTTAACCAATCACGACCAGCCGCGGGTAGGTTGGCAACTCAGTGGCCATCAGGCCAAAGCCAAACTGGCGGCTGCGATGTTATTTGCATCCCCCGGCACCAGCTATGTGTATTACGGTGAAGAAATTGGTCTGACTCAGGCCTCAGATGCCGAACATATTCAGCGCCGTGCGCCTATGTTGTGGGACAAATCGCATCAGGCTGGTTTCACAACAGCGGAACAAGCCTGGGTGCAATCTGCTGATTTATTCCCGCCGCAACAAAGCACACTATGGTGGGCACCATTTTTAAGCGTGCAGCTGAGTGGCGATAACACAGTTGCAGATCAGCAAAAGCAGCCGAAGTCTTTGTGGCACTTGTATAAAACCCTCATCCAGTTAAAAAAACAGCGGCCGGAGTTTTCAGTGGCAGGCAGTTATCAGGCGGTTGGAATTACGGATGGCACTTTATTGCAGCTGACGCGTGAGCTAAATGGGCAAAAAACGGTGTTTTTGCTGAATATGACTGCCAAAAGCCAGTCAATACCGGCGGAGCTTTTACAAGACAACAGCCTGCAGACTGTGTGGAGCGACAACGATCTGACTGTACCGGCGCTCGATAGCTGGCAATTGCGGATTTGGCAAAACTAACTGCAGCTCAGGGGCTTGGCATCATATTCCGCACATCAACTTTGAGCTACAAAAGGGCGAGCATGGCACGACCTGGTTTTTAAGCGAAGATATCCAGCAGGTTGCATCTAATCATCATTGTTGAAAGATGAATAAAAAACCCACCGTCAGGTGGGTTTCTTTTATCAAAACATCCAATAAACTAACAGACAAAACAACCTGTTAATTTAAAGCCGTTGTTCAGGCCTTGCTATAAAAGCGGCGGCACCAGCACAACAATAATGCAAAAGACCAAAAGCCCAGGCTACCCCCCGATTTTTTACCACTGTCCGGTGTGACAGGCGGCACCGGCGGAACTGTTGGTGGCACTGTGGTGCCTGCTTCTGTCACTTTCACATTCACTGTGACCTGAGCGCTGGCACCGGCAGTGTCTTGTACTTCAATCACAAAACTATCGTTGCCGGCCGCTTTGGCCTGATAACTAAATTTGCCATCCGCAGCAATAGTGGCTGTGCCGGTACCATTTTTACTAATGCGATAACTTAAAGTATCTCCGTCCACATCAGTGGCAACGGCCTGCCCTGACACTGTTTTGCCATTTTCCAGCTCCAGCGCAGCCACCGGTGCCAGCACAGGCGCATCATTCATTGCGGTAATCTGCAGTTTTATTGGAAATTCATAACTTTTCCCGGCACCAATTAAGCCTAATACCAGGCTGTCGTCACCATTCTGGTTGGCATTTGGCTGATAACTCAGTTCGTTCCCGTTCAGGCTGGCGGTGCCTTTTAGCGGTTTGGTCAGAATACTCAGCTGCATGCCATCGGCATTTTTCAGCGTCAGCTTAAGTTTGGCACCACTGTCTTCGGCCAGTGTCAGCGAGTTTTCTACAATGGCCGGTGGCTGCGGTATCTCGCTCAGCGTCAGATTAAAGTTGTACTGGCTGGCACCTTCTGTGGTTTCAACCAGCAAGGACGCGCTACTTTGGCTAATGTCGGCATTGGTCAGCTCAAAATACAAACCATCAGCTGCCACTGTCAGGCGACCCTGTGCAGGTTGTTGTTTGATTGTGACTTCAGTGCCGGCCGGAATTTGGTGTTGCCACAACAATTGTTTGTCGCTGGTTCTGGCTGCAGTTAAATGCGGTGGGGCTTTGTAGGGTTTTGCCGCGGCACCCAATTGCAGAATTTCACCGGACTTGGCAGTTTGCACAATCAGGCCTTTGCTGTTTTGGCTGAAACTGGCTTTATCACCAAATTTATTGGCAGAACGTACCGGATAACGCCATGAACTTTGCAGTTGTGGTTGTTCCGGGTTGCTGATATCAAACAGCACCAGAGTGGAATAATACTCGTCGTTTATCTTGCTGTACCAAAGCGCCAACTGATTGCCAACAAGCTGTATCTGAACAGGTGCATCAACCTGGGGTTGTAATTCCGCCTGAATGGCAACTTCAGTCAGGCGTTGAAAACTGCTGCCGTTTTGTTGCCATACCACCAGTTGCTGGCCATTGGCTGCTTGATCCAGCCAATACAAATGGCTGGCTGAAGCGGCAAAGGCCGCTGCTGTCTGAGTTGCAATCAGAGTTGGAGCTGCGTTTAACTGATTTTTCGGCAGGAAATACAGCTTGTTGTTTTGTGTATTCAACTGATTTAACAGGAACCAGCCATTGTCGTTGCTCAAGGCACTGGCTGCAGTAAAAGGCTGAATATTTAAAGCTGTAGCTGCAGTTTCCCCAGCACGCCATGCCCATAATTTTTGCGCACCGTCGACAAACAAAGCATCACTTTGATTGTGGGCCAGTATAGTAAAACCCGGATGTTGATAGGTTCGGGCATTTAGCGTCACAGTTGTTTCGTTGTAGTTGCTTTGCAGCTGATGAATGCTGGTACAACCGTTAAAAGTTTCGGCAATACTTGGCTGTTCAGCCTGGAAAACAAGGGGTTGTGTTGTGTTTTGCTGAGCACTACAACCTGCGCCCGTGCCTTGCTGTTGCTTTAATGCGGTGGCGTTTTCCAGCGCATCAATCAGCAGCAGTTTATCGGCCGTCACCACCCCTTGTGGCACAGCGGCCAAACCAGCTCTTTTGGGCTGTAACTGCGAGGTGAACAGCACTTGTTTTAAGGTGTCGTCCGCCGGTTGTACAAAAACACCGTTTTGGCCAAGCAAAATAATTTCATCACCCGCCTGACGGACCGAAGTTAAGGCCGATATCTGCGCTGGCATCAACTGGCAAGCCGGGGTTGCAGCGGTCAGCGTATCCAGCCGGCATAACTGGCCTACATCATTTTCAAAATACAACTGGCTGCCGGCATTGCCGAAAATTGTTTTTACACCGGCAGCTGGTACCACTTCAAGTTGGGCCGCAGTGCCCAGTTTTACCCTGTGTAAAGCCGGCGTCGCCGACTTTTCGCTGGTTGCTGTAATTATCAGCTGGTCACCACTGAGCACCATACTTTGGCTAATCAGTTTGGCGTCCGCTTGTGTCTGCCGGAATCTTGAAGTGGTCATGGTGATGGTGGCGATGGAATGGAAATCGGTATAACCCGCCAGTACAGTGCCCATCAGGAAACTATAAGGGCCATTGCTGACCAGCCGTAAATCACCCTGAGCTGTGGTTTGCGACTTGCGTACTAATTGCAGTTTGTTATCAGCTGCCAGTTGCCAGCGGCTGAGTGTTCTTTTATGCGGTGACCACAACAACAGATAATTTCCGGCATGAGATACCAGGTCCACTGTGACTTGCTGGGTTGGATCTAAACCAAATAAATCAGTGGCTTCAGCGGTGTCGGTAAAAATATTCTGATGCACTGTACCTTTTGGATCGACCAGTGTCATTTTGTCGTTGGCTTTGGTTAGCAACCACTTGCCAACAGCGATCACCTGAAGTTCCGGCTGCTGATAGCTTTTGCTGCTTTCATCGTACAGCAAAGTGGGTTCAGGCAAGCGGATACGCTGCAGAAACTGCAGTTGGCCGTTTGCACTTAAGTAATATTTGTCGATGTAATTTGCAGGATTTTGTTTGTCCCATAAATACCAGGAACGCCCTGCTTTCACACTGTGGTTATAAGGTGATTTCAGCAGAATATTGTTAATTTCAAAGGCGGCTACCGTATTTTCTGACGCTGTTGCATACAAGGGTGCAGACAGCAGCATGCCGGCGGCAAATCCGAGCTGCAGCATAGATAAAAATTTCAGACGCATTACAAATCCCTGTAGGTGAGTGAAAAATAGTCCCCATCATAGATATTGTGCAACGCTCATTCAACTGATAATTAACATATTTAACATTATAAAGTTGTGACAAAGCTTGCTGATTTCACTAAATAAATCCGGTGTACAAGGTGTGTTTTAGGCTTCGGGGTTGTTGTCGGGTTTACCTGCAAGGCGGGCAGCGTCGCGGCGTTATTGCTGTTTTCGTCAACAATGATAGGGCCGACGCTAAGGTATCAGTGTTGTTTAGTTTGTCAGCGGCATGGGCTGGTGACGCGGTAAATCGACGATAAAACAACTGCCCTGTCCGACAGTACTGACATAGCTAATTTGTCCATGGTGTTTGTCGACAATCGCTTTGCTAATGGTCAAGCCTAAACCTGTGCCGCCGCGCTCACGATTGTCCGCAGCGTCCGATTGGCTGAAGGGCTCAAAAATACGCTTTTTAAAACTCTCAGAGATGCCGGTCC
>JAYRUI010000279.1:0-4994 GCA_041919175.1 Rheinheimera sp.
TGTTGCCAACTGGGCGCATGTCACCACCCGCGCCGATACAGTGGCGCATGAATTACCATTTACCGCGGGCCAGGAAATTCTGCTCAGCGATCTGCCGGAAGCCGAACGCCTGCTGCGCGATAAATCTTATCTGCACGACGCCAGAGTAACGTTAAGCCCAAGCTGTAATGCCGACCAAAGTCATGATGTGCTGGTTGAAACCTCAGACAACTGGAGCCTGTTGCCATCGGTTGGCTTTGGCCGCAGCGGTGGCCAAAATAAATATGCTTTTGGTTTTAAAGAAGACAACTTGCTTGGGTTTGGCGTGCGTACCTCTTTAAAATACCAAAGCGACGTTCAGCGCAGCGGCTACGAATTAAAACTGGAAATGCCGTTGTCACTCATCACCGGCGCCGCGGGCAACGACTTGTTTGCCCATATGTTTGCGCATAGTTACCTCACCGCCGAATGGACCAATAATGACGATGGCTATGTCAAGCAGCTTATGCTGGATAAGCCTTTTTATCAGGATGACAGCCGCTGGATGTACCGCACTGAGTGGCTGAGCGAGCTGCAACAAACACAGATATTTCATAACGGCGCGCTGGAAAATATTTTTGCAACAGATCACCGCCGCCTCGATCTGAGTCTGGGGCAGCTTTGGTCTTATCAGGATCAGGCCTCCACCCGGTTACTGGCCGGCGTGCTTGTTGAAGACTGGTCTTTTGCGCCCGCATCCCAGCAATTATTGCCAATGCACTTATTACCAGTGCAACCCGCGCTGCCCCAAGACCGCAGCTGGACTTACCCCTGGCTTGGCGTGGAATACAAACAACATGATTACCGCACCCTTCACGACATCCTTTTTATCGACCGCGCTGAAGATATTCACCTGGGCTGGCACCACAGCCTGAAAATTGGCGTGCAAAGCAGCAAACTGCAGGCTGACACTTCGTTGGGTTACCGGCTGACGGGCCATAGCAAAAAAGGTTTTGGCGACCGGCAGCATCTGCTGCTGCTCGAAGGCGGCTTTGATGTTATCGACGGCCTGCAAGGCGGTGACTTACACGAATGGCGTGTGCAAGCCGAAGAATTTTATCAGCTCAATGCCGATTTCACCTGGTATAACAAAGCTGAACTTATCAGACGCAACCGCAATTTTGCCGATCTGCCGCTGGAGTTGGGTGGCGACAGCGGGCTGCGTGGTTATCCGCTGCAATATCAACACGGGATCCGCAAAACCCTGCTTAGCAGCGAGCTGCGTTGGTACCCAAGGATCAACCTTTATAAAATGCTGGATTTGGGTTTTGTCGCTTTTGCCGACTTTGGCCGGGTGAGCGGCGGCACTGTGGCAGCTCCACAACAACTGAACCCAGCCGCCATCGCCATGCCTTTTGCCCCGAAAATGAGCACAGATTTTGTCAGCCCATTTGCCGCTGTGCAGCCTTCCGATGACATTTTTCGCAGCAACAGCGACTTATTACAACAAAACCTCACCGACCGTTGGCTGGGAAGTGTGGGGGTTGGCATGCGGATTTATTCGTCCAAATCCAGCAACAACCACGTGGTGCATATCGACCTGTCAACCCCACTCACTTCAGCACCCGGGGTCGATAGCTGGGAGCTTGAACTGAAAGTAACAAACAGGTTTTAGCAACGCACTGAGGTACTGCGGCACTGAAGTACTGAAAGTTGTCATCAGCGCCTGTCGCTTTGACCATCACTGACAACCCGCCGGTGGCCTGCCATCTGCCCAGCGTCGCAACTGCGCTAAAGCCAACTGCTGCATTTGCACATCAAAAATATGGCCTTTTTCCGGAAAAAGCTGAAGTGTGACCTGAGCTTCAGGCTGGCATTGCTGGTAAAGCAGCTGTAACTGCGCAAAAGCGGCCTGCACCGAAGCCTTTGGTATTAAAGGGTCGTCTGCACCTGCCAAAATCAGCAGGGGTTTAGGCGCGGCAAGCGCGGCAATATCAGCGACATCCAGCTGCTGAAACAGCCCTGGATGTAGCAAATAAAACGAACTCTGGCCTCTACTGAGGTTGCTGCCTTGTGCTGTTAAATCGGCGATATTGGCAAACCAGCCAATGCCAATACCACTGTTGATATGGGGTGACAAAGCCGCCAGCTGCCAGACACGATAAGCGCCCATCGAAAATCCTAAAGCACTGATATGTTTTGGTTTTACTTCGGGCTGACGGGCCAAAAAGGCCGCCAGTTGCAAGTCTTCCAGCGCGACAAAACCAGCCAGCGAATGGCCACGCGCCAGAAGATTGGCCGCCAGTTGTTGCTGCTCTGTATAGTGCATAGTGGCACTCAGCCCTGGCTGGTGAGTGGCCTGCTCTGCCGGATCCGGCATTGATCCCCGTTCACCAAAACCTAAAGTGTCGGCCGCCAGCACCACAAAACCTGCTTTTGCTAAATCATCGGCAATAAAATTGCCGGAAAAATATTTGTCGGCCCAGCGCCTGGCAAGTGCCACTTTTTCCTGCTGTTGCATGGTGGCTGCTGTGTTGCTGTCATCGCTTTTATGCTCAACCTTGCTCTGCTCCCTTTGAGCAGCCATATCGGGCTGGTGATCGTCAATGTCAGCTTCCAGTGGTTTTAACCACTTCTCTTTACCAAGACGAAACTCAGCGCCGTGGTCATGTAACAACAACACGGCAGCAGCAGGTTTTTTGGCACTGGCGGTTTTGGGTTTAAGTAACCACACCTGCTGTGGCTCTGCGGTTAATAGCTGCAGTTGCCAAAGCTCACGCTTGTATAAACCTTGATCAAGGCTCAGCAGCAGTTTGGCTTTGAGATCCGGCAGGGGTTGTTGCCATAAATACGATTGGCGCAGCAGTTGCCTGCCCTGCTGCTGCCAGTTGGTAAAGGAGTGTCCCGGCTGCCAGCGGGCGTTGTGTTGTGGCCTGAGTTGTTGCAGCGCCAAAGGCCAGAATCCTTTTGCCGGCTGCGGCTTGCCGTGATGCGGCTTGTCATGGCGCAGCTTCGCATCAGCTGTAACCGGTTTTTCAGCTGTCACTGCTGCGGCAGTAAACACCTGCGGCAGCACCAAAAACAGCAGCATCGTCAAAAAACGCAATTTGGTTTTGGCAGACATGATGGAGAACCCACAAACAATAATCAGGGTTCAATAGCAGGAAGTTGGTGCGGCTCACAACCAAAAAGCGCTGAACAAGCAGGGTAAAACGGATTTATTCCAAAGCTGAAACTTCTGCCTTAAGCCAGCCCACCACCACAGTGTTGCCGGCTTTGGCCAGCGGGGAGCGCAATTCAAGCTGCGCTGCTAACGGCAAGTCCTGCAATATACATAAATCACCGCTGGCCAGCTGAAGCTGCAGCTCCCCTGCCCGGACATCCAGCGCGACTTCATCACTCCACAGCAATACTGTGCTTCGCTCTGGCCTTGCCAGCAGCAGGGCCTGGAAGTTTTGGCTTAACGGCAGCGCCAGTAAGTTGCCGCTATAACCCGCTGCCAGCATTAAATTAATATCGGTAATGGCGCCACTGAGCAACCTTGCGCTGCTGGCACAATTACCTGCAAAACGTAACGTCTGTTGTTGGCTGGTAACTTCGGCCTGCTGAGTTGGCACTGGCGTTGTTGTCGGTGTTGTTGCATCCGGCGCAGCGCTCGCCAATTTAGCTTCAACAGTCAAAGCAAAACCAGCGCCCTGACGCAAAGCCAATAAACGCTGATGCTGAGGAAAGCGGGTAAAAGCGCCACTTTGTTCGACTGTGGCTGAGCTAAAACGCCAGAGAAAATCCTGCGCCGCAACAGAACTATGAGGCGGATAAATCGCCAGCTGGGTGGTACAGCCACCCGCCCACTGGCTGACGCTCATATCGGCCTGGCGGATAATCACAGCTTGCTGCAAAGAAAACATGCTGCTGGCTGTGTCGCTACTGTTCAGGTCGTTATCCTGTGATCTGCTATCGTCCGCGCTGCTATTGCCCACGTTGTTATTGACCTCGCCACTGCGCATGGCATAAAGCGTCGTGTTTTTCCCGGCTTAATAAAATGCGTGCGAGGACAATGTCGGCACCGCCGTTTTCACCGGCCAAACCTATCAGCGCTTCAAAATGCAGCTCAGGCTCTAATTCCGCCTGAATAAGCTCGACCCAATCGGCACTGGGTGGCACTAAATCCACGTAAGCACGTTGTTCATACTGACTTTGATACAAGTTGTAGTCTTCAGCCGATAAGTTTTCAGAGGCCAACTCTTCAAAAATACTAAAAGCATGGTCACATAACTCGTCGACCGACCAGAGTTCAAGTTCGTTATTGGGTGTAGCAGATGGGGAATTTGACATAACCGGCCTCGGGATTGGCAGCAAAAGAGCAGCAGTATAACAACAACTGCTGCTTTCACTCCAGCGCAAGGCACGGCTTTAAAGCTTGGGTTGAGTGCGACTCAGCTTGAGCTGCGGCTTCAGACAAGGTGTTGCGCCACAGGGTTCACCGCTGCTGTTTTGTCTTTATACATTCTGTTGTACCACATTATAAAAGCGACACCGATCACAGAAGGTGCCAGCCAGCTGATGAGCTGCCCTGTTGCGGAAAGCTCCAGCAAACCACGGCCACCAAAAGCTGAAAATGCAGTATAAATGGCGATGGCGGAACCCAGCATATTGCTGATGTGCTGGCGTAATATCTCCATCCGGCCTGGTGCTGTTTTCGCAATAAAACGCAGTGTGCCCACGGCATTCATTACAGCAACCACGCTAAATACCATCAGCAAGGTTTGGTGTTTTGTCACGCCAAGCCAAAACACATAACCACCGGCAACCAATAAAGCCCACACCGCCAGCACATGCAACGGCGCTTTTAACACCGCGGCATTTTTGGGCAACTGCAATACCAGCATGGCCTGACGGATAGACACCCAGCTTAATAAACTGAGTAAACCCAAAAAACTGGCCATCAAGCGCACATTGGCAGCAACAACAGCAGGGTCGGCGCCAGGCGTTAAATATTTTGCTTTAAAATACAAAGGCGCAATCAGTACCATGGC
>JAYRUI010000280.1:0-4989 GCA_041919175.1 Rheinheimera sp.
AGGATTTAGTGACGACACTGGATGCTTTTGCTGCAAGCGCTGGCGCACAACAACAATTCTGGTCCAGGCTTGGTCTTTCGCATGTGATTGACTTTGATACCAAAGTATCGCTGTTTGCTTATGGCCAGGCGTCCATCGCATCATGGCTGGAGCAACTTGTGAGTGCAACAACCAGCACAGTGTTGCTGGTGCCGGAAGGCGTGCTGGCCAATCAGTTAAAAACGCTTTGGCCTGAACTTGCCAATGCTGCTTTTGCACAGCGTGGCAAGCTTCGGATTGATATTTTGCCTTTTATGCCACAACCGCAATACGACTATTTACTGGCGGCTTGTGACATTAATTTTGTCCGCGGTGAAGATTCAGTTATTCGGGCGCACTGGGCCGGCAAAACTTTTATCTGGCAAATTTACCGCCAGCAGGAGCAGACGCATCAGGTCAAGCTGGAAGCTTTTTTGGCGCTCTATCTTTCTGCTGTGCCAGAGCCACTAAAAGCCTTGTTATTGGCGTTACACCGACGCTGGGACAATGAATTACCTCTGGCGGAACTCTGGCCTTTATTGCTTGAAAACAAAGATAAAATTGCACTTTATAACCAGCAGTGGCGTGCTTTTTTAATGACACATGAAGATCTTGCCAGCAACCTCGTGCGTTTTGCTGAAAATAAATGTAAAATGCCCCGCAATTTTTCCTAACAAGAAGATATTTCAATTATGATGAAGACTGCTCAAGAAGTACGCGCTGGCCAGGTGATCATGGTCAATAACGAGCCAATGGTTGTTCAGAAAGCTGAATTCAACAAATCTGGCCGTAACGCTGCCGTAGTAAAAATGAAAATGAAAGGCCTGCTGTCTGGTGGTGGTCTGGAAACTGTTTACCGCGCTGACGACAAGTTTGAACAAGTGATGTTAGACACTAAAGAAGTGACTTATTCATACTATGCCGACCCAATGTACGTATTCATGGACGCTGAATACAACCAATACGAAATCGAAGCTGAAAACATGACTGACGCACTGAAATATTTAGTGCCGGATATGCAATGTTCAGTGGTTTTCTACGGTGAGCGCGCCATTTCTGTTGATTTACCGCCATTCGTTGTCCGTGAAGTGGTTTACTCTGAACCAGCTGCCCGTGGCGACACTTCAGGCAAAGTAATGAAACCAGCCAAACTGGACACCGGCTTTGAGCTGATGGTTCCTGCATTTGTTGAAACTGGTGACAAAATCGAAATCGACACCCGTACTGACGAATACCGTGGCCGTGCTAAGTAATTTTGGCCCGACACTGTGTTAGCAAAAAAGCCAGTCACTGACTGGCTTTTTGTATTTTAGATGTTGTAAAAAGCCAGCTCAGAGACCAGCTGTGATGCGATTAAGCATGAAATTGTGATTAGTGCCGTTAACCCCGGCTTAGCGCCTGCAGTTCACCTAACGTCATGTGCTGATCGCGGCTTTTTTTCAGCTGACTCAATAGCAACAAAGCGCAGCTAAAGGCGTCTTCCAGCGCATGATGGTGTTGGCTTTGCGGTAAGTGGTGGCGATTCAGGCAGGAAGGTAAGCGTAAATCCCGTTGCTGCACTACTTTGCCCTGATTCAGCAACCTTTGCCATTCCAGTTGCATGGTATCGATAAACTTAAATTTTGGTGAACGGCCGTATAAACGCTGACAAGCCAGCGTTAAAAATTTTTGCTCTATGCTGGCATGATGCGCCACAAAAACAGCACCGGCGTAAGTGTCGAGCAGTTCAGTCAGCACTTCTGATAAATCCCGCGCTTGTGATAAATCTTTGTCATGTAAACCATGAAACACTGCACTTTGGCCAACACTGACCGGTGGTTTAATTAAATAATGCCGGCCAAGTGCCAGCTCAATTTCCTGATGGTGAACGGGCAACCAGCCCAGACTGACGATATGGTCATTTTTGGCATCAAGGCCTGTGGTTTCAATATCTATTACCAGAAAGCTGCAATCAAAAACCTGCGTATCTGCGGTGGGCGTTGGTACAATTTCAAAGCGACGGACCACTTCATTGACCGCTTCATTTTTTAACTTCAGCCAGCCAAACACTTTAAAGCTCCCGGCAAAAACGATAACGCAGGGCACCTTGCATATCGTGAATAACGGCAAAACAATCTTTCAGTTGATGGCGCTGAAGGGCAGACAACACCGCCGGATCCAGCAAATTAGTCACATCATGGCCTTGTGCCAGTTCCTGCAGATGTTTATCCCAACGCAGTTGTGCCAGCACATCAAATGCATCCAGCAGGTTCTGGCAATCGCGCTGATCCATGCCGTGTACTGCCATCAGCGCCTGTAACCGCTGGCGGGTATTCACTTCGCTGATGCCGGCTGCCAGGGCATAGACTCGGACTAAATCTGTGATCAGGCTAATACCGCGTTTTTTCAGATCCAGGCCTTTTTTATGTTTACCGTCCTGCTCCAGAATAAAGTTCTTAAAAAATCCCAGTGGGGCTGTGCGTTCCAAGGCCGTTTTGGATAAATGCAGTAAAAACAGTGGATTGTTTGCAGTTTTAGCCACTACATCCTGTTGCAGCGCATTAAAGAGTCCACGGCTGCCTTCAATGACCCTCATATCAAAATAAATACTGGCGCTCAGCAAAGCCTGAGGTGTTGGCGTGTTGATCCAGCGGGCAAAACGGCCAGACCAGCCTTTAAGGCTCAGTCTGAGTTCCGGATTGCTGGCCATAATATTGCCAGGGCAAAGTTTGATGCCACAAAGCGCTAAACCTTCACAGACAAAGTCTGCAAGCCTGGCAAAATAATCCTCGACTTCGCCTATTGGTTCTTTTTCCAGCAGCAGGGCATTGTCCTGATCGGCGTTCAGGCTTTGATCCATGCGTGCCTGCGAGCCAAAAGCCAACCATGAAAATACACAGGGCGGCTCACCAAGTTTGTTAATAGCCAGCTGAATAAGGCGCTGGGTGAGGGCGTCTGTGATAGTGGTAATAATATGACCGGCTTCGTTGGCCGGTACCTGTTGTTTACCCAGCGTTTGCACCAGTTCGTGAATATGCAGGCTGCATTGCTCCAAGCCGTCCAGGCTTTGCTGGCGGTGAATTTCACCAATCAGATACACCGGATGGTCTTGTTGCGAGCGGATAATATCGGTGGCGGTGATCATACTGAAACTTAAACCATGTTCAGTCACCGGCAGATGATGAATATTAAAACGGCTCATCAGCTGCACAGCTTCAAACAGATAGGCATTTTTGTCGATAGTGTGCGGCTGGCGGGTCATGATTTGGCTGACGCAGGTTGATGCCGGCAAATTTTGCGCAAGCACACGGCTGCGTAAATCACGGTCGGTGATAATACCCACCAGTTTTTCTGCGTCTTCCACCAGTAAGGATGACACCCGTTTTTCGGTCATCAAGGCAGCGGCTTGTTGCACTGTTTGTTCAGGTGAAATGGCAATTTTATGCGGTTGTACCACATCTTGCAGCTTTAGGGTAAAACGCGAGTTTTGTTGTTGCTCTTTGTATTGATGCAAGCGGCGGCTGAATAAACGCTGGAAAAATAAATCAACGTTTTTAAACTGATGGCGCAGCTGATGAAACATCTCCGCGCTCAGCCAATACACCAGCCCGTCTTCGTCACATTGCAACATATCGTCATCGGCTAAATCAGTCAGCAGTAACTGGTAACCGTAAAAGTCACCTTCCTGCAATTTGGCCAGCAATTGTTGCTGGTCGCTGTACAGTGCAAAGACACCGGTACGCACTATCAGCAGGCGGCGGTTATGGGTGGGTACCTTGTCCTGTGCCTGGTAATAATACACCGAGATATGTTTTGACAGCTGCGCGAGCTCTGCCTCTGACAGATGATTAAAAGGGGTGGTTTTGGCAAGAAATTTGATAACTTCGCTGATTTCCATCGCGGCTCCTTTGCCATGCCAGTGCTGTGGTGACCAGTCACCAGCAGCACTGTCACTCTAGCAACAGGGCCTTGATGGCGAAAGTCTACTTTAGTCGGTATTGGCAACTGAGGTTGTTTTGCTACACACGGCAAGCAGCATTTTTTCATCAGCGTTGATGGTGACAAAATCTGCGCCTGCAGCTTCACCGGGAGCCGGCAATAACAGCTGTTCAGTAAAATCAGCGCGTTTTTGTTCTTTACAGTGCACCACCAGTTTTACATTGATCGCGGCCTGGCGCCGTTCAAACAAATACAGGTTTGCCAGTACCAAATCGGCGTTATTGCTGTTGGCGGCAGAATTTTTGACATCTACAGCCATAAAGCGGGTGATT
Source organism: Rheinheimera sp. (assembly GCA_041919175.1). Taxonomy (GTDB): domain Bacteria; phylum Pseudomonadota; class Gammaproteobacteria; order Enterobacterales; family Alteromonadaceae; genus Pararheinheimera. Next base: position 4,269 of record JAYRUI010000280.1, read on the forward strand.
TGCGGTTTGAGTAAAGTCCAGGGACGCCAGCTGATTTTCTCTTCCACAGCTTTCACCACAACCACACCGGCAGGTAATAAACTCGTTTGATGGCTGTACCAGTCGTATTCAGCGTGGATTTGAAAACCGAGCATGCCAAGACCGGCAAATACTGGCACCAAATAACGGGGTAGTTTTTTCGCCGATAATTTTAGGAGCATTAAGGCAATGCCGGCTGCGCCCAAACCTGCAAAAACTGTGGCAACAAGTTCCCAGAACATCATATTTCCTTGAAATAAAACGGGCTTTAGCATCAACCATCGCTAAAGCCCGTGAGTGAAAAGTGGCTTAAGGTCAGCGCCTTATGCTACTTAATGATCAACCGCAGTGCCAGCACCCCGTGGGAAGCGCACACTTTCTACCAGATCCTGAATATGCACAGGTGGTTTTTCTGTTACTGACGATACCGCGAAGGCCACAGTAAAGTTAATCAGCGCACCAATAGCACCAAAGGACAGCGGGGAGATCCCGAAGAACCAGTTGGCCGGAATATTCTCATAAGACGCAGTGCCCGGAATAAAGAACCAACCCAGGAACAGGAAAATGTACACTGTGGTGGAGATTAAACCTGCCAGCATGCCGCAAATCGCGCCTTTACTGTTAATACGTTTGGAGAAGATCCCCATCATCAGCACCGGGAAGATAGAAGCTGCCGCTATACCAAAAGCCAGGGCCACAGTTT
>JAYRUI010000281.1:0-4987 GCA_041919175.1 Rheinheimera sp.
CAAAGCCGCAGTCATTCTGTCGGTGCAAAAACAGCCTACCGGCGATAGCGTGGTATTAACAAGGCAGATTGAAGCTGCCGTAACAGAGCTTGGCAAAAGTTTACCCGATGGGGTGCAGGCGCCGCAGTTCTTGTTTAAACAAGCTGATTTTATTGAAAATTCAGTCAATAACGTTGAAGAAGCGCTGCGTGATGGCGCCATTATGGTCACCATCATTCTGTTTATATTTTTACTGAATGCGCGCACCACGGCTATTTCATTGCTGGCGATACCCCTGAGTTTATTAGCCGCTGTATTGGTGTTCCGTTATTTTGGTTTATCCATTAACACCATGACGCTGGGCGGCCTGGCCATTGCGCTGGGCGAGCTGGTGGACGACGCCGTGGTCGATGTGGAAAACGTGCTGCGCCGGTTAAAAGAAAACCAACAACTGGCCACGCCAAAACCTGTGCTGGAAGTGATAGCGGCTGCGTCCGGTGAAGTGCGCAGTGGCGTGGTGTATGCCACTTTCATCGTGGTGCTGGTGTTTGTGCCGCTGTTTGCGCTGTCCGGTATTGAAGGCCGGTTGTTCAGCCCGCTGGGTGTGGCTTATATCACTTCTATTTTGGCCAGTATGCTGGTGGCTATTACTGTGACTCCTGTGCTTTGTTATTACCTGCTGCCGAAATTAGCGCAGCAACAACATGATGACAGCGCGCTGGTGCGCTTTTTGAAAAAACGCGACGAACAGTTGCTGCGCTGGTCTTTTGGTCATGCCCGCGCTTTGCTGGCGGCTGCGCTGCTGGCGGTGACGCTGGCGGTTGCTTCAGTGCCGTTTTTTGCCAAAAGTTTCCTGCCGCCCTTTAACGAAGGCACTTTAACCATCAATCTGCTGTTGCAACCCGGCACTGCGCTCAGTGAATCCAATAAAGTGGGCGCTTTGGCCGAGCAACTGTTGTTGCAGGTGCCTGAAGTTACCCAGGTTGGCCGTCGTACCGGTCGTGCCGAGCTGGATGAACATGCTGAAGGTGTGCATTACAGCGAAATTGACGTGGATTTGCAGGTACTGGAAAGGCCAAGAGCTGAAGTGCTGGCGGAAATTCGTCGTTCACTTGCAGTGTTGCCGGGCAGCGTCAGTGTGGGTCAGCCTATTTCACACCGGCTGGACCATTTGTTGTCAGGGGTGCGGGCACAAATAGCCATTAAAGTGTTTGGTGATGATATTGCCACCTTGCGTGCCCTTGGTAATAACCTGCAGCAACAACTTGGCAAAGTGACTGGGGTGACTGATATCAGCCTGGAAAAACAGGTATTGATCCCCCAGGTAAAAATTCAGGTGGATTACCAAAAAGCCGCTGCTTATGGTGTAGCGCCAGGCGCGCTGCTGCATAGCCTGCAACAGCAGATTGATGGGGTGAAACTCAGCCAGTTGGTCAGCAATGAACGCCGTTTTGATTTGTTATTACGCTTGCCCGACAGCGCGCGCGACCCGGCTGCTCTGGCACAGTTGCTGATCCAAACACCCAAAGGCGCGGTGCCGCTAAGTATGCTGGCGCAGGTGTTGGAATCAGACGGCCCGAATCAAATCAGCCGTGAAAATGGCCGGCGCCGCATAGTTCTATCGGCCAATGTGGAGGGCAGGGATTTAAGCCATGCCATTACCGACATCCGCACTGTGCTGGCGCAAACCCAATTGCCGGAAGGGTATTTTACCGCGCTGGAAGGGCAGTTCCAGGCGCAGGAAGAAGCGGCGGACCTCATCACTTTGCTGGCGCTGGGGTCCCTGATTGCTATTTTGCTGGTGTTATACAGCAGGTATCAGTCGCTGCGGTTAACGCTGATTATTATGGCGAATATTCCGCTGGCATTAATTGGCTCTGTGTTGGCTTTGTGGTGGGCCGATCAGCCGCTGTCGGTGGCGGCGCTGGTGGGTTTTATTACGCTGGCCGGTATTGCTACCCGCAACGGTATTCTAAAAATCAGCCATTACATCAACTTATGCCGTTTTGAAGGTGAGGTGTTTGGCACAAAAATGATTATCCGTGGCTCGCTGGAGCGGTTAACACCTGTGCTGATGACAGCTTTAGTGGCGGCTTTTGCACTGTTGCCTTTGTTATTTTCGGCCGACGCGCCTGGTAAAGAAATTCTGCACCCTGTGGCTGTGGTGATTTTTGGTGGTCTGGTGAGCTCCACTATTCTGGACACAGTGTTAACACCACTGATGTTCTGGTTATGGGGCAAGGCACCGCTGCAGCGGTTATTGGCCGGGACCGATCAAACACAACTGTATTAATTTTAGTTTTAACAGATTTAACAACTTATTGGATTGATGGAGATTTTTATGTTCAGAACCGCTTTTTCCCAACTGACCAAAGCAGCAGCGCTGCTGGCTCTGATTGCTGCAGGTGCAGCCCAGGCGCATACCGACGAATATCTGGACACTGTGGTAGGCCCTAATGGTGGTCAGCTGCGTATGGCCGGTGCTTATCATTTTGAGCTGTTGGTGGTGAAAAACAGCAAAGACGCCAAAAACAATGCCATTAAAGTTTTTGTGATGGACCACGCCAACACACCAGTGGCAACAGCAGGCGCCAGCGCCACTTTAGTGCTGGTGGCCAGCAAACAAAAAGCCAAAGTGGAATTAAAACCAGAAGGCAATAACGCACTGGTAGGCGAAGCTGTCTACGCTTCAGTGCCTGAGATGAAAGTGGTGGTCAATGTGACTATGCCAGGCCAAAGCACACAAACCGCTAAGTTTGAACCATTAAAACCAACGGCGGCTGCTGCTAAAGATCATGATCATCAGGGGCAGCACGAACATGGCGAAGAACACAAAGATGATGGCGAAAAAACTGAAGATCATAGCCATCATCACTAAGCTTGAGTGACTTCCAGGTTTAAAAACAAAAACCACCGGCGACGGTGGTTTTTTATGTTCAGAATTTAGCGTATGTTGCCAGGGTAAAAGCTATCGCTCTGGTGCTGTCATCGCAGCATGACTCCAATCACAGCTCCTGAGTTTAAGCCTGATTTAATACCGGATAATCAGTATAACCTTCAGCACCCTGGCCATAAAACAACTCTTTACGCGGCGGATTCAGCGGCGCGTCTTGTAATAAGCGTGCCGGTAAATCCGGGTTGGCAATAAAAGGAATACCAAAAGCCACAGCATCAGCTTTGCCTTCAGCCAGCCATGCATTGGCCTGAGTTTTACTGAATTGCTCGTTGGCAATCACCACACCACTAAACTGTTGTTTCAGCATTGGCGTTAAGCTGTTGTCGGCGGCATGTTCGCGGGTTGAAATAAAGGCAATTTGCCTTTTGCCCAGCTCACGCGCCACATAACCAAAAGTGTCGGCCGGCTGGCTGTCTTTCATATCGTGGGCGTCCATTCTTGGCGCTAAATGCACAGCCACTCTGTCTTTGCCCCAAACCTCAATACAGGCGTCTGTCACTTCCAGCAATAAACGGGCGCGGTTTTCGATGCTTCCGCCGTATTCATCGCTACGCAGATTGGTGCTGTCTTGCAGGAACTGGTCCAGCAAATAACCATTGGCGCCATGCACATGCACACCGTCAAAACCGGCCGCTTTGGCGTTAATGGCGCCCAAACGGTAAGCCGCAACCACCTCTTTAACCTCTTCCAGCGTGAGGGCTCTTGGTGTTTCAAAATCTTTCATCGGTCTTAATAAACTGACATGGCCAGCTGGTTTCACCGCACTTGGCGCGACCGGCAATTCGCCGTTCAGATAATAAGGGTCCGACACCCGGCCGACATGCCACAGTTGCAGGAAAATCAGCCCGCCTTGTTCGTGCACCGCATTGGTGATCAGCTTCCAGCCTTGCACCTGTTCGTCAGACCAAATACCAGGGGTGTCGGGGTAACCCACGCCCATAGGTGTGACTGAAGTGGCTTCAGATAAAATCAAACCGGCACTGGCGCGCTGGCGGTAATAATCGGCCATCAGCGCATTAGGCACCCGGCCTGCACTGGCGCGGCAACGGGTTAACGGCGCCATTACCACACGGTTTTTTAACGTCAGGCTGCCCAATTGCAGCGGATCAAACAAAGTTGGTGTAGTCATCAAAATTCAGCCTTATTGCTTACAGCTGCTGTTGCAGGCGCTGTAAAAACGCCTGAATAGCCGCTTCATTGCGCGAAAAAAAGTTCCACTGACCGACTTTTTTGCTGCTGATAAAACCAGCTCTTTGCAAAATGGCCAGATGGTTCGACACTGTGGACTGCGACAGCCCGGTTTTTTGATCAATTTTTCCGGCACAAACCCCAAAAGACAGCGGGTGTTCCTGGTCAGCAAAATACAGCTCTGGCTCTTTGAGCCAATTTAATATGTCGCGTCTGACCGGGTGTGACAGTGCTTTGATCAGTTCATCAAGTTCTACGGTATTCATTTGGGATCCCAATATCCTTATATCGCGATAAATAGAAATATATATCGTTAAATGTCGATATGCAAGGATTGTTTTTTAATCAGCAACCAGAGTGTTCAGGCTATACCGCATTTTAGAAGCGAAAAGCTCTTGATTAAAAAGAGGAAAATAAAAAAGCCACCTGCAGGAAGGTGGCTGAGCAAACAGGCTCTAATACAGGCTCAACAGGGAGATGGGCTGAGCAACAAACTGCATTGCCTCAGCCCGGCAGAACGCTTTTAAAAACTGTAACTTAAACTCACTTTGCCATAACGACCCGGTTCGCTGTAACGGGCAATGCCGTCACCGCTGACTCCTCCACGTACAGCACCGACACTTTCAGTGACATAACGCACCCGCTCCCAGCGGTAGTATTGTTTGTCCAACAGGTTAAACAAACCAGCATTCAGCGCCAGGTTCTGGCTGAGATCCCATTGCATCGCCAAATCCAAAACCGCGGCACTATTGCTGAGAAATTTCGCCGCCGGCACTATGGCGCCCTGGCTGTTGGTTTCAGTGGCGTCTTTGGCCGCTTTTGCCGCCTGATAACGGCTATGCAGTTGCAGGCGCAGGCTGTCGT
>JAYRUI010000282.1:0-4981 GCA_041919175.1 Rheinheimera sp.
CGGCGAGGGACCGCTTAAAACCTGATGTTCCGAACGTAGATTTCATTCTTATTCTCCAAATTGTTGTTTTGGGCAGCTTTTTTTGTGTTGCCTCGAACCCACTATAAACATAGCGGGGTCATTTTGTATACACCCTGAGTGGCAAGAGGAGGAAAATTCGTGACAGGTCGGTGCAGTAAAAAGCTGTCTACCCTAGCTGCCATAGGGCTTCGGAGGATATGGCTTTTTTGCGGAAAAATACGTCTTTTGTGCAAACTCCGGCTTTACTCGGCAGAAGCCGGAATTTTTATAAATACTGATTTTTATAATGCTGATTGAGCCAGGCTAATGCCGGTTGTTCAGGCAACAATACTTCTGTGGCATCAATACGCAACATCTGTGCAATCTCGCGGCCATCCAGCTGTGATAACAGCTCATGCCATTGCTCTCCTGCGCCACAAAAGGTTGTGCCGTAGCTGCTGTCACCAAGCGCAATCACAGCCCAGCTTTTGCCGGTCAGCATCGGAAACTCCTGTTGAACCTGCAGAAAAAACGGCAACAAATCATCCGGGATATCGCCATGCCCCGTGGTCGATGTCACAACAAGCCAGTGATCCGCAGCAAACTGCCGCACTTCAGTAAGCTTTGCCGGATAAAACAACAGTGCCTGATGGCCCGTGTCCAGCAGACACTGTTGTAACTGGTTGGCAACTTCTAATGCACTGCCGTACACAGTGCCTGCCATCAACGCAATTTTTGCCATCTGAACTCCTTAGTCTGCCGCAACATCACACCGTACAGGCAACTGATCGGCATTTAAACCGGCCCAAAGCCGCTGGTAATAGTCCTCTGCCACTGGCCAGCCAAAACCACTGAACAAGGCGATGACATCATCAATACCGGCATCAAAGTCTAAACTTTCGCCTGTCACAGGGTGCAAAATACTGAGTCTTTTGGCAATCAGTAATAAACGTTCGTTGCCAAAATGCTCCGAAAACAAACGGTTGTGTTTACCATCGCCATGGCTGGTGTCGCCCACTATTGGATGACGCAAGTGCGACAAATGCCTTCTGAGCTGATGTTTACGCCCGGTTTGCGGTTGTAATGCCACCAGACTATAACGCGCCGCTGCATAACGACCTACGGCAATGGGTAACTCAACCTGAGCCAGCGGCCAGAGAGCCGTGCGGGCATCCTGGGCAATTTTGTCTTGCCGCGCCTTTTTATCTGCCACTTTATCCAGTTGCTCTTTTAACGCGTAGTCCAGCAGCAGCGGCTCTTTGACATAACCACGCACCACCGCCAGATAAAACTTCTGCCAGCTTTCCTGTTGATGCTGTTCGGTTAATAACCTGGCCACTTCAGACGACAAGGCAAACAACAAGACGCCAGAGGTCGGCCTGTCGAGGCGATGCACCGGAAAAACATGCTGCCCCAGTTGGTTGCGTAAGGTTTGCATTACAAAAAGTGTTTCGTGTTTATCCAGAAATGAGCGGTGTACCAACATGCCGGCCGGTTTATCTACCGCCACCAGATATTCATCCTGATACAAAATGCGCAGCACAGGCGCGCTTTTAATCACGGGCTCAGCCGGATCCTCAGTCAGACGCTCAGCAATACTTTCAGACACTATTGCAGGCGCCATCAACAATTCAGTCTCTTGCACTTTGTTGTACTCTTTGCCCGCTGAGCAGTTCATCTAAATCCGCAATACGGTTAATTAAGGTCAGTTTGGTTGTGGTCACAGGTGCAAAAGCTTCTTCAGCGATAGGGCAAACAGCAATGGCTGATGGTAGAGGTAATTCACCTTCAACCAGCGCCATCATTCTGGGAATAAAGACAAATTGCAGCCATTGTTGCAGCGGCATACGGTCACAACAAAAAGGCGCTGAACTTTCAAATGCGGATGCTGCAGGTGCTTGCGAACTCCATAAATCCAGAATTTTCAGTTCAGTTTCAATATGTTTTAGCAACAAAGCGACTTGCTGGTGCATCAATGCCACCTCTTCAGTTTTTTTCGGCCTTTATTCTACATCAGCGGGCGCTAACGAAGTAACAATGTCAGCCAAACGCAACCCGAAGGGTGCAAAATTCACACAACTGAGGTCAACAGAGCCCGACACGGCTTGCAAATCAGCCCAGTGAACCTCATCATCCTGTTGCTTAACGGAGAAAAATAATGAGTTCAGTGGCAGTTTTAATTTTATTAATGTTTATTGCTTATGTGTTTCTGATGCAGCGTCGTCAGGACGAAAGAGCGACAGCGCTTGCAAAACAACTGTGTCAGCAACAGCAAATTCAGTACCTGGATTGCGCCAGGGTCAGTCACAAACTGGTGAAAAAAGATGGCCACCGGGTGTTTCGTACTTTATATCTGGTGGAGTTCAGCGGTGATGGTGAAAGCCGTTATCAGGCAGAGTTGTGGCTCAAAGGCTTAAGGCTGGCAGCTTTTGAACTGCCGGCCTTTAAAACCTGAAACCACTTAAACTTTGGGCAACTGCGCCAGTTTACCGGCCAGCTGCCCGGTCAGAAAATCTTTATACATTACCCAGTCAGCCGCCAGGCTGTACCAAGGGTATTGGAAAGTAGCAGGTTTATTGTGTTCCACAAAAAAATGCCCCACCCAGGCAAAACCATAACCAGCCAGCGGCAACAACCAGAAAAACTGCCATAAACCACTTTGCACTAACCAGGCCAGAATCAGCAACACCAAAGTGCTGCCGCAATAATGCAAAGCACGGCACAAAGGCTGTTGATGTTCAGACAGGTAATAAGGATAAAACTGGGCAAAACTCTCAAATTTCTGCATACGACTTCACGACTCTCCCTTATAACCTCTGGTCTGATTATTTATCTGGCATGATGTTTTTTAAATGCCCAGGCAGTTATTTCTGTTGTTGCCTCGGCCGAAACAACAAGGTACCAGCCACAGTCTGAAATTCAAGCTTGGCCACCTGCTGGTATTCATGCTGTTGAAACAGCGGCAAATATTTGTCCAGCGTGACAAAAACCCCAATCCCCTCTGAATCTGAGTCTTCATCCACCCAATGATCAATGGCCTGCAAAAAAGTGCGCATGGCGGCCGGATGATGGTAACTGGGGTTACGTGCCAGAAATGCCAGCATGTGATAGCGTTCAGCCGGCATAGCCGCATGAATTTTCTGCTCTTTTTCCAGCATTTGCCGTGTCGACAACAAACCGGCCGTTAATAACATTTTTAACCGCCAATGCCAGAACCTGTCGCCGGATAAATCAGAAGCGGGTGTGGTAATACAAGCCACCCCCAACAACTGTTCGCCTTGTAACAAACCGAGGATTGGCTGGCCTGCTTGCCAGAACGCCGCCAAATCTTCCCGGATAGCAGAGCGCAGCCGTTTTTCATAATCGGTTTCAGTGACACGGAAAATTTGCATAAAAAGCGGGTCGTCATGATAAGCGGTATAAAGGATTGAAGCGGCCAGTTTGAGTTGTTCAGCGTTGAGTACTTCAACTTTTAAACTTTGCTCCATTGCAGTTTCGGCTACAGAAATATCGGTCATGGTGCCTTTTCCTTTTTTATGATCAGTGGCTTATCCACCATAGCAGGCAATAGAAAGAGCGCAAATCAGGCTGTTTAAAACAAAAAACCGGCATAAGCCGGTTTTTTGTTACATCACAGAAATTACAGTTGCTGATAAGCTTTGTCGCCCCAGCCTACTAATAAACCACGTTTAAAAATCAGCGCGGTACATTCATCTTTACTGGTCATACCGTCACCATGACTGCGGTGGGTGCGGTAAAACAGCACTTCAACAGTTTCACCTTCTTTCTGAAATGATTCGGTAAAATCAGGGGTTCCCAGGCTATTGCGCACCGAAGCAGCGTCGGCGCCGGTTTTCAGCTGATTAATATAGCTTTGGTTATGTTGTTGTACTTTTTTGGTTTTGCTCCAGTTGTCATCGTCGTTGTCGTCATTACCAACGGCAATTACACAACCGGACAATAAAGAAGTTAAAGCGGCGGCGGCGAATAATTTCATCAGAGTGTTCATTACAGGTCCTTTTTATAAGCATCAATACAGCGTTATGCATGAGTTTGTTTTCGCCAAGGTCATAGCAAACTAAATGCCAATAAAACTTACCATTAAAAACAATAAGTTATCAATTAAGCACTCGCTATCCATTTGTAACAAGTGGTAAATTAAACCACTTTTTAGCAAAAACGACTTCGCTATGACACAGCTGTATTCTTTGGTATGCCAACTGGCCGCCGACTTGCAACGGGAGGGGAAAACGCCGAGCCTCGCGCTTGTGCGCGCCCGCGCCGGTAAAGGGGTGGACGCCCCTGCACTCTTTCATGCTTATCAGCAATGGCGGGCCAATCCGCCTGCCGCTGCTACGGCTGATCAGCAACAGCAGCAGAATAATGTGTTACAAACTGACGCAACATTGCAGGCGTCAGACCAAGCCTCAGAGATTGCAGCTTTACAACAACAGGTGCAGAGAATGGAGCAAAAGCTGGATCTTGCGCTTGCGTTATTGCAGCAACTGCAACAGCGGGTTGACAACTGATGTGGGTGGCAGAGCTTAGGTTTCGTATTATTGCTGACACCAGCTATATAGACGCCGAAGCGGCTATCCGCTGTTATCTGGAAAGCCTGATTTTTCAGGGACAGATTTTAGGCCGGGAGTTCCCCACTTATCTGGCGCAAGATGAATTTGTTAGCCGGGTGATCTTGCCGGCCACTGATGCCCTGCATCAGCAGCATCACAGCAACAGAGGTTTGCAGGCATTACAGGCACTTGGCGCTGCCGGTATTGCTTACCCCAAGCTTGAAGTTCTGGGGGAGGATCTGATGTCAAACCATACAGATCCCTGTTCCGTTTCAGAAACTTATATATTGTATTGCCGTTTTGGTCACAGTAATTCTGTGTTGTATTGTGGTGAACATTTTGCACCTGTGCCGCTTTATCAGGCCGCAGCCACTTCAGCGCTGGATCACGAAGATTTAATTCGCTGGCAG
>JAYRUI010000283.1:0-4970 GCA_041919175.1 Rheinheimera sp.
TGTTGCGCGCGAAAGCTGTGAACGGCGCGGTGAGCAGAGCAACTGCCACCCATTGATTTACCGAGAAAAAAGCAGCAGTTGTGAAAACTGCTGCTTTTTTATGGGTTCTGATTGGTTTAATCGTACTCAGCGCCTTGCTGCCAGAATTTGTTCCATCACTTCAGTCGCCCTTATCGCTGTGACGCCTGTGGAAGGATGCTGTTGCCCTGTTTTGAGCTGTATTGCCATATTGGCCACATGAAACTGCTGAATATGTGGTGGATTCTCAATAAAAAGCGTTTCAGTGCCTTGGGCAGTTATCAGCCTGAGTGGCTCTTCGGCAAATACCGAAAACTCAATACGGCCTTTATTGCCAATCATTTCCACTTGGTCACAACGTTCAAAAGCGGCAAAATTCCAATAACCTGAACCCGTTGCCCTGCTACCGTCAGCCTGGGGCGCAAACTGCCAGCAGGCTGTCACTGCGTCTTCGGCCTGGTACAAGCCTTGTTGATTCAGCGCCTGGCCCTTCACCTGCTGAATATCCCCCAGCAGATGCATCATTAAATCCAACCCATGACTGGCTAAATCAACAAAATAACCACCACCGGCTTGTTTGGGATCGGTTCGCCAGTTTGCCTGACCGGCTGCATCCGCCGGATTTGTGGTGCGGCTAAAAGACCAGTGCACATGCCGCACATTGCCAATTTTGCCCTCTCTTAACCACTGCTGCACCTGCAAAAACCTTGGTAAAGAGCGGCGGTAATAAGCCACAAATAGCGGCACGCCAGCTTTTTCAAAAGCAGCATTCATTTGCGCACATTCGTCACTATTCAGTGCCATGGGTTTTTCGACACAACAAATTTTACCGGCAGCCGCTACTTTTAACGCATAAAACAAATGGCTGTCCGGTGGCGTGGCGATATAAACCGCATCAATCTCAGGATGTTGGATCAAGGTATCAGCATCATCAAACCACAACGGCACCTGATGGCGCTGTGCATAATCCCGGGCTTTAGCGCCGTCGCGGCGCATCACAGCATGCAACACAAAACCGGGCGTTTGCTGAAAAGCAGGGCCACTTTTCACTTCGGTCACAGCACCACAACCAATAATGCCCCAGCGTAGTGGCCGTTCTGCACATGTTTGTGCCTGCGAAGCCGCAGAATTTACCGGATTAAGTTCAGTCAACAAAGGCATCTCCATGGGTAATGGTGATAGGACATGAAAGATTCAGACTTCAGGTTGCGCCGGGCTTTCAGCATGAACCACCTGCGAGTTACTAAAACCACGTTTTTGTTCAAAACGCAGCACTACACCAAGCTATGTTTGCCATTGTTGCGCTGGCAACTGAGGTTTTGTCTGGACCGCATGCACAGCAGCTTTATCAACCAACATAAAGGAGAATAAAGTTTACCGCAAAGCCAACTTTTGACAGAACACCACCACAAATAACAACCGCAATCAAAGCAGGTCCAAACACAAATTGCAGATAAAAAAACAGGACGCTGAAACAGCATCCTGTAAAGACCCTTGGATAAGGATTGGCAAATAAAACACTACGTCCGTGTAAGCTGGTTGGCCGTTATTACCAACTACCAATAATAACCGCCTGCAAGAGGGAGATCGCAAACAGACCCCAGCACGCCTGTTTATTAAGGAATACCCAAAATGCATAACCGCTAACGGAGAAGCCACCAGCTACGCATTTGGTAAAACACCCTACAACTTTATGCTAACAACAAATGACAACGCTGTCATCATCTTTTTTGCGGTTTTTTTAAACGGATATCCGCCACCAACAAGTTTTATGAAACAAAGAGTTTGCAGTGGGTAACCTGGTAGATTTTACCTGGCTTATTTGCTGCTGCCCGGTCTGCAAAGAGCAAACCGGATGGCAGCAAATAAGCTTTATGGATGTGCGGTTAATGCAGCTTGTTCAGCTGCGCGCTTTAAACCTTCCAGCCAGTCACGGTGAGACAGCAGTTCTTTGGCGGCATTGGCCACTATGTTGTGGTTGCTTTGTAAAATGTCCTGACTGCGCTTTTTTTCGTAGTCAGTCAGCAGTGGCAGCTGCGTCTGGAATTTCATGCCATAAAGTACGTACAAAAAGTTCTTTTCGTTAAACAAATCAAAACGGCTGAAAAAGTCATTTTGTTGTGGCGGGCGCAACTTAAACATCGCCAGCCGGTTTTTCAGCTGCGCCGATAATTTGTTTTCATCACGGTTATCCGACCAAAAAGCCGAATCCTGCCGATCTGATAAAAAATAATGCAGCTTGATAAAATCAACCACGCCGTCCCAGACATAACGCAGCACCTGATTGACATAAGGCTGACAGACGGCAATGTCCCGCTGCTGTCGTGGAAAATGCCGCGCCAATAACTCAGCAGAAAAGTCTGTGACCAGAATTGACGTGGCTTCCAGCGGTTCAACAAAGCCCTGCGCCAGGCCAAGCGCCACACAGTTACCGGCCCAGAATTGTTCACGATAGCCAACCTGCATCGGAATTTGTCTGGGTGCAAAGTGGGTCGCATCCATACCAAGATACTCGGCAAACAATAACCTCGCTTCTTCATCACTCATATGCTGGCTGGAATACACAAAACCTGTGCCACGGCGGTTGGTTAACGGAATATCCCAAATCCAGCCGGCTTTATGTGCTGTGGCTGTGGTGTAAGGGGTCAGTGCTTCATCGGCAGCCACCGGCACCTGCTGCACCATGGCTCTGTCGGTAAGCAGCTCACTGGCTTTGCTGATAAAAGGCACTTGCAGCGTTTTGTCGATCAAAATGGACGAAAAACCACTGCAATCAATATAAAAATCAAATTCAAGCTCTTCACCAGCCGCGGTTATTAAAGAGCGGATATGGCCGTTTTCATGGGTGTGAGCACCCACCACAGTGGCAACCTGATGCTGAACCCGGAAACGTTGTTTGGCGTTATTTGCCAATAAAGCAGCAAATTTCAAAGCGTTAAAATGATAAGCGTAAGACAAAGCCCCCTGATATTCGCCTGAGCTGCGCTGTTTGGGCGCCAGCCCCAATTCGGCAATACGCGCCTGAATGCCAATATCGTCAAAAGGAATATGTTGCTGTTGCGTCAGCCAATAAGGGCTGATGTCAAAACCACCCGGATAAGGGCTGTCAAAAGGATGATAATAATGGTTGTTGTGGCCGTGTTTGGCTTCATCCAGCCAGTTCACAAACTTAATGCCTTGTTTAAAAGTGCAGTCGCATTGCAGCAGCAGTTCAGCTTCACTGATCCCAAAACGCTCCAGCCCTTTCATAATGTAAGGCACTGTACCCTCACCCACACCAATGGTGGCAATGTCGGCAGACTCGATGACGGTGATTTGCACTTCAGGGTCGGCCCGTAATTCGTGCCCCAGATGATTGGCGGCCAACCAGCCTGCAGTACCGGCGCCTACAATGGCGATACGTTTAATTTTCATCTGAACTCCCGCTTTGTTCTACAGCAGCAATATTTGGCAACTGCTTTTTCCTGAACGCTTTTTACCAGCCTAATTTGATATCGCTATTCTGGCATCACTACTGTTGTGACGCACAGATAAAAAAACCCAGCCGAAACTGGGTTTTTTATCTTTTTGCTTCTTTAGAAGCTGTAGTTCACACCCAGTTTGTAGGTGGTTTCGCCTTTAAATGACCAGGTTGGGAAACCATCCTGCAGCGCAGGTTTTACGTCAGTACCTACACCGGCTGCACCATATTGCACGTCGTCTTCAGCGGTCAGGTTCACAACTTCCAGACGTACTTTCGCATGGTCTGTTACTGTCCAGCCTAAAGTCAGGTCCAGGGTGCCGAAGTCATCATGCATGCGGTTACCGTAGTATTTACCGTATTCACGCACCATGTACTCTGAACGCCAGTTATACGCCAGACGTGCTGAGTAGTCCTGGTTTTCCCAGTAACCAACAAAGTTGGCGCTGTGCTTGGACGATTCAGTAAACAGGCTCAGACGGTCTGTGTACACTTCAGCCGGTGCTTCAGCATCAGCGTACGTGTAGTTGGTTGCAACACCAAAACCGTTGCCAAAGGCATGATTTACCTGGAATTCAAAACCGTCGATAGTACCGCCACCGGCATTGGTGTAGTTGTTCACTGTCCAAACGTCAGCTGGTACTGGTAAATCGTTGTTCAGCACGCCGATTTTTTGGTTGAACTTGGTGGTAGCAACAATGAAGTTGCTGATATCTTTCACAAAATAAGTGAATGACACCAGGTTGCTCGGGCCATAGTAATATTCCAGGCTTACATCAGCCTGAGAAGATTTCATCGGCTGCAGTTCAGGGTTACCGTAGGTGATTTGTTCGTTAAAATCACGGTCATCCGGATAACCTGAAGAGCTTGATAAGAACAGCGTGTCGTAGGTTGGGCGGGTAATAGCCTGGCCTGCAGACATCCGTAACATCAGATCAGCAGCTAAATCAAAAGTGACGTTAAAGCTTGGTAACACGTCGGTATATTCACCAGACTCTGAGTGAACACCTTTACTCCAGCCTGCATTTACCGCTAAGTCATCAGCCGGGCTGTTATCAATTTTGTGGCCGCTTGAAGTGGCTTCAGTGCTGATATAACGCAGACCAAAGTTACCGCGGAAACCTTCACCGGCAAATGAGAACATGCCGTACATAGAGAAGTTATCTTCTTCAATCAGACCATAGGCAGGACGACTGTAAGTGAAGTGATCAACCAGCGAGTTGGTGGCGTTGATCATGGCATCAACGTTACCTTTTGGAATGGTGTAACCAGCGTAACCCAGGTCCATAGTACCGCTGTATAAATCACTGGTTTTAAATTCGTTTTTCTTAGAAGGGTCGTACACTGCACGATATTCAAAACGCTCAAACTCGTGGCTGGTGGCACGAACACCAGTTTCAAACTTGTTCAGTACACCTAAATCGAGGTCAAAGTCAGCATCAAACTGCACATACTGTTCTTCGTCTGAGTTAGGACCGCGGGTACCAGTCCA
>JAYRUI010000284.1:0-4953 GCA_041919175.1 Rheinheimera sp.
CAGCTTTGGCACTGAGTTTCGACAGTAGTACCTGCGAAAAAACCACCGGCAATAAAGTCACAGGCATAAACAGAATAAAAGCTTTACGGAACTGCCCTAACGCCGTCAGGCTGCTGAATATTGCCAGAAAGATAAAAGGAATATTGGTCAGATAAATGGCAAAAACATCATGCCAGGCATAACTGGCTCTGTCTCGCCAGGTGTTGCCTTGCCACAATTGTTGCCAGATTTGCCGCCATCGTTGTTTTGCTGCCGGTTGCGACTGACAAAACTCAGGCCACACCACTTTCAGCCCAACCAGTAACGGCGCCAGACTCAAGACTAAAATCCAGCCGAGCACTGTTGCAGTATCGTCGAGCGCACCAAACCAGACAAAAGCCACCAGTACCAACATCAGCACAGAACCCAGCAACTGGCTTTTCACTTCAATAGCAAACTGTTGGGCACCTTTGAGGTAACTGAAAATAGCCTGATTCAGCGCCCACACCAGCCCTATCGCCAGACTTAACCAATACAACAGGTACTGCAGTGGATCCTGCGCCAGCTCGCTGTAGATAAAAAAGCCGGCACTCATCAGCAAAAACACGAAAAAGCTGATGGCTAAACTACTGATTAAGCTATTGATATCACGCTGTTTAGCCGCGTTATGGATCAGGTAAAAGTTCACGCCAAAAGCGATGGTCGGGAAAAACAGATTCGCCAGCATATACACAAAACTGAATAAACCAAATTCGGTTTCCAGCATATGCCTGGCAAGCGCCAGATTCAGCAGCCAGCGCGACCCAAAATTCAGCCCTTGCGCCACGCTGTTGCTCATCATTTTGCGGACAAAGTCACTGCGGATCATCTGGCCTGCTCCTTTGTTTGCATGCAATACAACCAGATCCCGCCATTGAGCATACCCCATGGGATCCAAAGCATGCCGGACGTCAGGGTATGACCGGCCATGGTTGCGACCAGCAATAACACCAGATTCAGCACCAGCACACCAGCAGCCACACTTTGCGGCGCAAGCTTATAAAGCACCAGACTTTGTTTCACAATCAGGGCAAACCACAGAAAAAAATAACCAAGGCCAGGTAAACCAAACCACAACAGCAAATCTACGGGGTCAATTTCAGCCAGAGCTTTGGAGGTATAGAGGTCAAACCCGGTGGTCCCTATGCCAAACAGCCGGTGCCATTCATTAAAATAAGTGGCGCTTAACAGCCAGTTATCGAGGGCGTATTGATCTCTGGACGACAGCAACACCCCCAGTAAACCCTGCTGCTGATACACCAGTTGTAATTTTTGCCCAAGGCCACCACTCAATAACAGCGGTAGCTGCCAGAGCAGTAAAGGGATCAATAACACTATGCCGGCGCTTAACCCCAACAACAATTTACGGTATGGCCACCAGCTGTGTTTTTGCTGCAATAGCGGAATAAACAATGCCAGCAACAACACGCCCGCCATCCCCGTTTTGGTGAGCATTGAACTGGCGGCAAATAAACTGAGCACCAGCACCAACCCAAATTTTAATTTCGACACAGGCCAGTACAACGCCAGCAAAAAGGCAGTCAGCACCAGCAACAATGCAGATAACTCATTGGTGGCCTTAAAATAACCTTTAGTACCGAGGTTCAGATCGGGTAAATAATCATTCGGCAGATAAGCGCTGAAACCAAAACCCAAACGGCCAAGTGCCATATTCAGCACCAGAATGACAAAACTAAACAGGAAAATTTGCCAAAGCGCCTGTTTGGCCTGCTCTGGCGCACGGCACGACAGCTGATAAAAATACAAAGCGGCAAGCAGCGGCGACAACAGCTTTAATACCATGCCAACATCGTAACTAAAACCAGCGTTATTGCCGGTGAGCAGCAAAGTATAAAAAGGTCCGGCCAACAGCAAAAGTGCAGCACCCAGCAGGTACAGCAGGCCCTGCACCTGGTGTTGCACTAAAGCGCCAAGCAACAACAATAACAGCCCGGTTTTGTAAACCGCAGAAAGCGGCAGGCTCACACCGGTTAAACTGAGCAAAATACCATTACCGGCATCAACCAGCAGATACCACTTCGCCAGCAACAAAATGAGATTGTCGATAACAGGCAACCTTGGGGTTGGCAATGGGCTTGTCAGTGGATTCATCGGCGATAAAACAACAGAAGCAACAAAGTGGCAAACAACGCCGCAAGCAATGCCGACACCACAGCAACAAAAAGTAAAGGCCTGGTTTTGGCTGCTTTAGCACTCAGAGGCTGAATGGCATGTAACACCATCTGAGTACCGTTTTGCAGAATATTCAGCTCAGCCTGTACTTTATCCAATTGCACACTGAGTTCAGAACGTTCACCCACAGTTGCTGCTTTATCCAGCGCTGTCTGTAAATCTGCCGCTCTGGCCTGATATTGCGATATTGCCTGGGTTTTGTATTCTGCCTCGGCACTTTGTATCAAAGCGCTCAGCAGCGCCTGCGCCTGCGCTGCATCAGCGGCACGCCACTGCACTGTCAGCAAATTGCCGCGCCTTTTGTGCTCAAATTGAAACTTGCTGCGCCATGTTGCCGTCAGCTGCTGGGGTTGCTGCTTGTTATCGTTGGCACATAAGCTGGCAAATTGCTGACACAAAGTGGGATTGCTCCAGAGTTTTTGCCACACCTCAGGGTTATCCAGCAGCAGGGCAAATCTGGCCACTTCGTCTATTTCCAAAGCGCCCAGCATCAGAGACGTTTGAGCTGGCAATCTGTCGTACACAGCAGCAAGTTGTTTTACTTTATGCTCAGCAAGCGTAAAACCTGCATTTGCTACCGCATATGGAGGCTGGGTTTTGACAAACAAAGCGCCTGCCAGCGCTCCTGCAGCAGCTGCCACCAAAATCCATAATTTAAAACGTTGTAATACCAACAACATCTGGTTGGTAAGATCAAGTTCCTGACTGAAAATTTGCGATGGATTCATTTGTGACCAAAAAGCCCTTTAATGCCTTTATTCAGAATTTGTTTGCGCAGTTTGATAGCCCAGGCCAGCTTATGCTTAAAATAATAACGCACTTTGCTTTCAACCAGCCCGTAACGGATAGACGACAATAATTCGCCAACAGACATCGGCAGGTTTTGCATAGTACGACGATAAAACGCCTGATTATGCAAATTACGCTCGTTCATCAGGCCACGGTGTTTTTCAACAAATTGCGCCTGGGCATTCAGCCGTTTGGGTGACGTGGTAATACGGCCAAGCTCGTGCCCCACATGCACCACATAAGTAGCTTCAGATAACCGCAGTGCCGGGCCATAAGCTGCCACCATGCGCAGCCACATATCATAGTCCTGAAAGGCCGCCAGCTGCTCATCAAAACCACCTTGCGCCAGCATCCGGCTTTTACGCACCAGCGCCTGATTTGATAAACAGTGCGCATCCAGCAGTTCCGGCAAACGCACGACTTTTTGCTCCGGATACAAACGTTTGCGTACCGAACCATAGTCCCAGAAATAACTGGTACAGACGCAGGAATATTGATCGTCATAATTTGCCATCATGCTGGACAGCCGATGTGGTAAAAACTCATCATCATCATCCAGGCCGGTCACAAAATCACCGGCGGCTGCTTTAATGGCGAGATTTCGGGCGGCACAGGCGCCCTGACCTTTTTCCTGCCGGAACAGACGGATACGACTATCCTGACCATAAAGCCGGTTCAGTACTTCCCAAGTATCGTCGCTGGAGCAGTCGTCTACGATCAACAGTTCAAAGTGTGGATAATCCTGCGCCAATACGGAAGCGATGGCACGCTGCACCATCTGACTGCGGTTGAAGGTGGGCATATACACGCTGATAAGGGGCTTAGTGTCACGCCCGGCAATTTGATGTTCGGCCAAAGTTTCAGTCTCTTTTATCATTGTTTTACTGAGCACAGTCGATGTACAGAGGGTGCTGTACCTGCGTTATAACTTGCCACGCAGGTAAAGCCAGAGGTAAACCACCAGATTCCACTGCCGCGTAATTCGTGAAGGCTGCAATATCAGCCGGTAAGCCCACTCCAGATTCAGTTTGCACCAAAGTGCCGGCGCACGTTGTACATTACCGGTAAATACATCATAAGTGCCACCTACCCCCATAAAATAAGCATCTGGCAGCACTTTTTTGGCTTTTTCAATAAAAAGCTCCTGCTTGGGCGAGCCCATGGCCACAGTCACCACTTTGGCGCCACTTTGCCGCACCTGCTCAATCAGCGCTTGTTCATCTTTAAAATAACCGTCCTGTGCACCGACCACAGGCACACCAACAGCTTCCAGTTTATTTTTGGTTGCCTGCAGTACTTCAGGTTTGGCGCCAATTAAAAACACCGGTACTTTTTTATCCGCAGCTCTGTGCATCAGCGCTTCCCAGGTTTCACAACCGGGCACCCGCTGCACTTTCTTGCCCAGTTTCTTCTGCATGACTTTCACCACACCCATGCCATCGGCATAACGCAGTTCAGCGTTATTGATAAGCTGCTGCAGCTGCGGATCTTGTTTGGCTTTCATCACCTTTTCCGGATTGATGGCAATAGCAGCCCCTGCAAACACAGAACCATCATCACGAATAACATAACTTAATAACTGCGCCATACTGGCAAAAGCCATTACGTTAATCCCACCTACAGCAACCTGTTCCGGTTCAAACGCCATTTTAGTAACCCATTTTCAAACTTAGCCATGATGCAGAATTTCAACAGACCGGGGCCTTAGAAACTCTGGTTCTTTCATCTATTACCGTCAGTCAACATCAGCAATGCGACAAACGCTGATACAAACTGACTAACTGATCCGCCACTTTGCTGACCAGATATTGTTCCGCATTCACACGTCCGGCCAGTTGTAATTGCTGGTACTCTGACGCCGGTAAACTTAATAATTGCTGAATTGTTTCTGACAGCTGCCTGAGCAACTCAGCTTCGTTCTGCTGTGCCAGACAAAAGCCGGTAATGCCATGT
>JAYRUI010000285.1:0-4952 GCA_041919175.1 Rheinheimera sp.
ATCCGGGGCGAAGTTGCCCAACAAGCACCAGTGCAACAAGTCAGTGCTGCTCCGGAGCAACAACAGGCCACAATCCAGAATACTGCCAATCAGCCCCAGACGAACCCTTACCATGCCATGCTAGCCGAGTTATCTGGTCTCCTGGATAGTTCGTTAGAGCATAAAATTAAAATGGCCAAAGAGCTTGATGTTCTGCTCAACCAACAGCATCAGCAAGTCATTAAAAAGCTTGATAAAAATGAAGGCAGCTAAGCTGCCTTCATTTTTTGTCAGTGAGAGTGGACATGAAAACACCGGCGCTACCGCTTAAAACTTAAAGTTGAAGTCCAGCGATAAACGGTTTTCCTGATAATCCAACTCTTTACCGGTAAAGTTTACATCGATGCGTTTTGCCGTCAGCACCGCATCCAGTTGAGTATTAATTTTCCGGTTAAACGCCAGCGAATTACTGGCCTGGGTACCTTCCCTTTCAGACAAACCAAAACCACCGGTTTGCCCCTCTTCACCCTGATAACTCAATCTGGAATAGGCAGAGCTTAGCGTGGCACTGTTACGCGCTGTCAGTTGCCAGTTCGCAGAGATGTTGGCAAAACGATCTTGTAATTCGGTTGCTTGCTCCAGGTATAAATCGCGCCTTTCACCAAGCTGAAACTGCAACTTTAACTTGCTGAAGCTATAACCCAGGGTGTAGTTGGCAGAACGTCTAACCACCAAAGATTCGTTCAGCTCATCACCTGGCAACCGGATATTATAATAACGCTCACCGGGTTGTGGCCGATATTGTGCTGTGGGTGGCTGAAAACAATTGGCCAGGCCCGGTGTAACGCCCGGCGGGCAAACAAACAGGCCAAATTCACTTTGGTCGTTATTTAATGCCATCAGCGAATTAACAGTGTCTTTCACCGTCACCTGCATACTGAGGTTTTTTAGTGTATAAGTGCCGTTAAGTTCTGCGGTGCGACCGAAAAACCGCCGGTCGAGACTACCGCTTAATTTGGTTCTTCTTGATGGCTGAAAATTAAATTGCGTCGCAACATATTCAGTGACGCCAAATTTTTCGTTAATTTTGTTGTAGGTCACATTCCACCAGGAACGGTCTGAAATGTTCCATTCAAAACCGCCACCAACACTGTGGAAGTCGCGATAACCGGCCAATTCCGGGTTTACTGAGGTCAGCTCGCTGCTACTTTCGTAGCGACCTTGCGCTATCATGGCTACCCGCCAGAAAAATGGTACACCGATAACACCATAACCCTGCCGGTTATAAAAATCGTCAGCATATTGCCGGGTGGTTTTACTGCCATCAGCGCTCAGACCATAAAAAAACTTGGTGTTACGTGTTCTTGAGCGTAACTCAAAAGCCCCATTCAGCGTGTTATTGTCCAGTGCTTCGAATTCAAATGGATCAGCAACAGGCAGCGAAGAAGAGCTTTTATCTGCACTGCTTCTGGCAGCATTGATATTGAAGCTGGTATTAAACCAATCAAATTGCTGATTTTTAAACGACATACCTGCATTTTGTGTATTCGTTTTTGCCATATCACCGCTGCTGCTGATTTCATCGGCATATCGTGACAAAGTCGCGTTCGCTGCGCGGTAAGATTGCGCGGCACCAACGCTGAATAACAACTGATCACGCCAAAAAGATGCCTGATTATTCAGGCGATAATCTGTGTAAGTTTCGTTGTCACGCTGGGCATCCCGATAAATCACCGCCATTTGTTCAATATTAAATGACGAGCGCAACCAGGGGGTTTCATAGCTTAAACCCAAGCCGGGAGTGATGGCTTGCGCTGCGCCGCGGTCAGTGCCATTGCCGGCGACTTTTATTTGATAAGCATGGGTCGTTAAACCCAGAGTCGGCGTTAGTTCGACCTTGCCCCAGGCCGGAACCGACAGCAGCAGCGCCGATATAGGCAACAAGCCGCGACACTTCTGCAGATCGTTATTGCGCATAATATCCATAACCGTAGCCATATCCTTTATCGCGACTGTAATATGCTTTGTTTATCACAAACCCAACGGCCAGCTCTTTTGGCAATAAACTCAGCGCTTTATCCAGCTCATTCAGTTTGGTTTTGTTTTCTTCCAGCACAACAACAGCCTGACCACACATCCCGGCCATCACACTGGTTTCATTCACCCCTAATAATGGCGGCGCATCAAAAATGACGATCCTGTCCGGATAGCGGGACGCAAACTCTTCGACCAGCTCCAGCATTTTGTCACTGGCCAGCAATTCGGTTGATAAATGATGTGGTTTGCCGGCGGTAATAATTTTCAACCGCTCCACGTTGGTGCTGTAAATAATGTCAGCAACGTCTACATCATTTGAACTCAGGTAATCGGTTAAACCAACCTGAGTAGAAACTTCCAGTGT
Source organism: Rheinheimera sp. (assembly GCA_041919175.1). Taxonomy (GTDB): domain Bacteria; phylum Pseudomonadota; class Gammaproteobacteria; order Enterobacterales; family Alteromonadaceae; genus Pararheinheimera. The sequence goes on from JAYRUI010000285.1 coordinate 2,381, forward strand.
ACGGGCAACATTTGGCCGCAAAACATCAGCGTCAACCAACAACACCGTTTTGTCTTGCTCAAGTGCAATACTCAGCGCCAGATTAACCGACGTGAATGTCTTGCCTTCACCCGGCCTGCTGCTTGTTACCAATATTAAGTTCGGGTGTTTCAGTGTTGAACTTAAACTACCAAAGGCGTTATTGATGAGTTTGCGTTTAATCACGCGGAACTCTTCATAAATAAGCCGGCGTTCTGTTGCCATGGACACAAAGTTGCGTTCACTGAGGCTCGCCAAATCTATATTCAGCATTTGCCGTGAATGTTTTGCAGAAGTCTCCGGAGCAACAACTGCAGGCTCGGCTGTTGGTGCAGGCGTCGCAGCTTCTGCCTGAATGTCTGTGGCTGAAGGTGCTGCAGCGACTTCGGCGACCTGATTTTGCGCTGTCTCGGCTGCAGCTTCGACAGTATTTGGCTGCCCGGTAGCGGTTTGGCTCATCGCACCTAATTTATCCAGCGCTTTTTCGATTGTGCTCATAACAGCCGCCCCAATAATTGTTTGGCCGTAAAACCAAAGACCATTTCATTTGTGACCAGCAGGCAATAACAGAAAACCAACATGCCACTTAAAGCAAGGAAATACACCAGATGTTTTTTATTCTGCCTTAATAAGGCAGACTTTTGCGTATGTGACACCAAACCAAACACCGGGAAATCGGCAATAGTTTTCAGCTGCAACGCACTTGTCACAACGGGTTGTAATTGACTACGTGCAAAAGCCATAAAAATACCAGCGGCGATGCCACCGAGCAGCACCAGCGTGTAAAACAACACTCTTGGCGGACCAGAAGGTTTCATCGGCACATGTGGCGGCTCAATAATTTTAAACTGAACGTCCTGCTGTGATTCGTCAGCTTTTTGAGATAAATCAATAGCTTCACGACGACTTACCAGCTCTTCGTACTTGGCTTTGGTAATTTCATAATCACGGTTCAGACCTGTGAATTTGGCTTCGATATCCGGAATGGTATTACGTTGTGATTCCAACTGCGCCAGCTTCTCACTGTAATTGCGCACCCTGACACTGACAGACGCCATTTCGTTCTCGAGGCGGGCGACATTCAGTTTCAGTTCCTGATATACCTGATTCTGATTCAGGCTGCTGGTTCCGGGCGATGCTGCCGATGCTTGTTCAAGCTGGGCAATATCGGCGTTACGCAGCTCTTGTAAAGTTGCAATCAGTTTTTTGGTTTCCACAACATCAGGATGGGCTTCAGTGTAGCGAATCAGCAAAGCATCCATCTGATTCTGCAATGAGCGGATACGTTCATCATATTGTGAGCTAAAACCTGCCGGAGCTCCGGTACTGTAATCAAACATCACCGGGTCTTCGCCCTCAAGCTGACGACGTGCCGAAGACAACTGCCCTTCAAGTTCGCGCATTTGTAATTGCGCTTCCTCAAGACGTTGTTTTTCTGCTTCTATACGGGCGTAAAAACCCTGGTCAGCGGATGGGCCTGTTAACAGTTCGCTTTTCTTGAACTCTGACAACCGGGCTTCAGCCTGGGATAAACGCTCTTCGTAGTCTTTAATCTGACTATCAAGGAATTCAGCCGTCTTTTTGCTGTCGGCTGCGGCATTACCAACCCTGCTTTCAACAAAAATATTTAACGTTTCCTGCACCAGACGTTTTGCCAATTGCGGTGAGGCGTTGGCATAAGAAATGACGTATAAATTCTCACGGCCAGCGGAGGACAACTTAATGTCTTTTTGTAATCCGTCTATCAGATTCTCATAGGACTGGCGATCAGACACTGTTACATCCAAATCTGTTGCCATGGCAATTTTTTCCAGATTTGGTCTGCTTAATAAAGTCCTTGCCATCAACTGAATTTCTTCATCAGGGTTGGTTCTGATGGTCAGACCCTGCAACGCAGGGTCCAGAATGGAGCGGGTCTCTACATATAACTTAGTATTGGCTTCGAAGGTTGGCGGCATATTAAACACCACCAGCCAGCCAACAGGACAGATGACCCAAGCTGTGATAACAATATATCGACGCCTTAACCATACTCCCTGTAAATAGATCAGCAACATCTCTATTGCAAGGTTTAATTCCTTCATCGAACTACTCCAGCGACTACTATCAGAACCAGGCTTCCGGAATAATTACGATATCACCAGGCAACATATCTACGTTGGCCGAAATGTCGCCGTCCCGAATTAAATCATCAAGGTTAATTTCATAACTGATTTGTTTGCCATTTTGCGTGCGAACCAACTTAGCGCTGTTGCCGCTGGCAAATTCGGTTAAACCGCCTGACGCGATCATTAAATCAAGCAAGGTCATGTACTGACGGTAAGGATAAGCCTGAGGTTTTGACGCTGCGCCAATCACGCGTACCTGCTCGCTATATGGACCAACAAAACCGTTCACCGAAACTGTGACGACAGGGTCACGGATAAACTTAGCCAGAATGGTTTCCATTTCACGTGCTAACTGGGTCGGCGTTTTTCCGGCAACCAGAATATCTTCAACTAAAGAAGTAGTGATCTGACCGTCAGGGCGAACAATAAAAGAACCAGACAGCTCG
>JAYRUI010000286.1:0-4949 GCA_041919175.1 Rheinheimera sp.
GGATGTGCTGGAGCGTGGCGAGGCATCGCCCTACTGGCCGCTGTTTTTAACCCGTGACAAAGTGTTTGGCCCAGAGCCGGACCAGGCTCAGCTCGATGCTATTTACCGGCCAAGGCCAACCCCCGCCTTTACCGATATTCGGTTAGCCAATGGCGAAACCAAAGCGTTCTGGACCACTTTTACCGCGAATCAGATTGATATCGATGTGACTTCCGCCCAGGGCGAAGCTTACCTGCAGGCAATTTTGCAACGTTTTACCGACCATGGTGTTAAATACATCCGGTTAGATGCGGCAGGTTATGCCATTAAAAAAGCCGGAACCAGCTGTTTTATGTTAGCTGAAACCTTTGAATTTATTGAAAAACTGTCGCAGCAAGCCAAGGCTCGTGGCATGACATGTTTGGTCGAGATCCATGGTTATCATAAAACGCAGATCGAAATCGCGAAGCGCTGTGACATGGTGTACGACTTTGCGTTACCTCCGCTGGTGTTGCACACCATTTTCAGTGGTAACGCTCAGGCTTTAAAAACCTGGCTTGAGATAGCCCCGCGCAATTGCATGACGGTGCTGGACACCCACGACGGTATTGGCATTGTTGACGCTGCTGATTATCAGGGTGCACCCGGACTTCTCACCGATCCGGAGCTGGATAGCCTGGTCGAAAAAATCCATCACAACAGCGGCGGCAGCTCAAAACTGGCAACAGGCAACGCCGCCAACAATGTTGATTTGTATCAGGTTAATTGCAGTTTTTATGATGCGCTGGGTCGCAACAATCAGCATTATCTGCTGGCGCGTGCTATTCAACTGTTTTGCCCTGGCATCAGTCAGATTTATTATGGCGGCCTGCTGGCGGCAGAAAATGACGTTGCCCTGTTACAACAAACTGGTGTGGGCCGTGATATTAACAGGCCCTATTTTAATGAGGCCAGTGTGCAACAAGCACTGCAAAAACCTGTGGTGCAAGCGCTCATCAAACTCATCAAACTGCGCCGAACCCTGCAAGCTTTTGAGGGTGACTTTAGTCAGAATTTGCAAGCCAACCTGTATCAACTGAACTGGCAGCATGGCGGCCATTTTGCCAGTCTGAGCCTGGCGCTGGACAGCCTGACTGGCACTATCTCATGGCAACACCAGGGACAAGCACCAGAACAACTGTCACTGGCTGACTTGCTGGTGTAACAAGCCGGTATTTACAACCTCATCCCGTGGCAAGCACTAACTGCTCTCCCCCAGCCTGAGCTCATAAGGTAACAGCTGGGGGCTATCATCGCCGGACAAAAATGCCCGCACAGCGACCTGACCTTTGGCATCGCTGAATTGCCAGACACTGCTCAGTGTCGGGTGGTAACGTAAACTTTCTTCAATGCCATCAAAACCAACCACTCTGAGCTGATTCGGGATCTCAATCCCCTGTTGTAATGCTTCGCGCATAGCGCTAAGCGCAATTAAATCACTCATGCACAACAGCACTGTCGGCCTGGGTTCAAGCGCCAACACAGCTTTAGCCGCAAGCTGTCCATAATGCTGATTACTTTCGGGCAGATGCCACAGATATTCGGGCCGCAGTGTCATACCGCACTCGGTCATGGCGCGTAAGTATCCATCCAGCCTGCGGTGTGCAATTGAACTCTGGTTGTCCCACATCGGTTCTTGCAGCACAGGACGGCAGTCCGGCGCATCAATCAGTCGTAATCCTAAAATGGCGACAGTATCACCTGGCTTTAACACCGCAATTGCACTTTGATAGGCCGCCTGCTCATTATCAACATTGACGGAAGGCCGGCCGGGCAAATCAAAATCAACGGTCAACACCCGCTTTGGACTGCGTATTAATTGTTCAATCAACCCGGGATTTCGTGGCGCGCCATAACAAATAAAGCCGTCGACAAAGTCACTGATCGCTTCCAAATTGGCGCTGCTGCCGGAAAACAACAATAAATGCAGTTGATGCCGCTCAAGCTCGCGGGTGACGCCTTGTAAAAACTGACTGGCAACAGGGTCGCTGACCATATATTCCAGTGAGTCAGATAAAATCACCGCCACAATGCCCGAGCTGCCGGTGCGCAGCGACTGTGCAGCTTTGTTTGGGCCGAAATACCCAAGTTCTGCACAGGCACTCAGTATTTTTTCTCTGAGCACAACAGACAGCTGATCGGGTCTGTTAAAGGCATTTGATATGGTGGCTGTCGAGACCCCCAGCGTTTTGGCAACACTTTTCAGCGTTAATTTACTCATGATCCGGTCACTTCAGGCTTTCATCTTAATTGATTAAGTTATATGATTTTTAAACAATAGCCAACCGCGGTTTCTGGCTGAGCTGACTGCCACAGGATACTACTATGCTTGCTGTAATTGGAGAAAACGTTGTTGATTTGTTGCCTGACGCCAATGGTTTGTACCGGCCTTGTCTGGGCGGATCGCCTTTTAATGTCGCCATTGGCGCGGCCAGGCAACAAATTCAGGTCAGTTATATTTCGCCGCTATCACAAGATAACTTTGGCAGCCAGTTCGCGGAATACCTGCGCCAAAATGGCGCAGAGTACGGTCTGGAGGGCTTCAGTCGCTGCCCAAGCGCGCTGGCACTGGTGAGTATCAATGCGCAGCTGCAGCCGCAATACAGTTTGTACCGCACTGGCATTGCCGACCGTGATATCTGTGCCGACAGACAAATTGCCGCCTTGCCGCCCGCCTGCCAGCTGTTGCATCTGGGTTCACTGGCGCTCGAGAGCGAGGACGCGCCCCGTATCCGCCAGGTGGTTGCTGCCGCAAAAAACCGCGGAATTCAGATTGCACTCGACATTAACGTACGTCTGAATGCGGTATCCGATCCCATCGCCTATCGCAACTTTGTACTTGAAATGATTCAGCAAAGTGATTTTATAAAAGCCAGCGATGAAGATTTGGAATTGCTTTTTCCCATGATGGCATTGCCCGATGCAGTCGCTGCAATCAGCCGGGCTGCACCGGCCGCTCTGCTGGCGCTTACCGAAGGTGATAAAGGGGCCTCCATTTTTTGGCAACATCACCAGCTCAGATTGCCGGTGATCACCGCAGTGCCCTTTGTGGATACTGTCGGTGCCGGTGATACCTTTTGGGCTAATTTACTTGCTGCTTTGTTAAAACTTGGATTACCGGACGCAAGCCGGTGCAGTGCATTGCAGCTGGAGCAATGTTTAACCCGGGCTATGCTGGCAGCAAGTTTAAATATCGCTTGCCAGGGCTGTAACCCACCCACGCTGGTGCAGCTTGATAATGCTCTGGAAAATTACAACCAGAATTAAGTCTGACCGCAGCACTTGATGGCTTGCTTGATAATTCCGTCATCATAGCCCTGTTCGTTATTGCCATCTTAAACGCCGGCATCACGCAGACCGGCGTTTTACTATGAGTTTTCAATAATTTTTGAAATCAGGATGTTAGTTCAGGCGTTCAGGTCAGGGTTTTACTTTGGCCTGACAATCGCTGTCACAAAAGTCTGTTTTGTCTTGTTGTTGCGGTGGTAATTTATCCACAATCACACCGTCCATTTCCAGCATGCCTTTAAACACTCTGAATAAAATTTGGAAAAACATCACCAGGCTCCTTATTGCCGATTGCGACCTGGTTATTCTAAAAGCAGATTGTTACCTTGATTAGACAGCAATTCAGAGATAATTTGTTTCCTAAAAGAAACAATCAGCCCGATATGATACTGGTATCATGCACAGCTGTTGTTTGCCAAGGGGTTACAATGTCGTTATTACAAAGGCTTGGTGATATGGCCATTTTTGCCAAAGTGGTGGAAAGCGGCAGTTTTACCCAGGCAGCTATTGCACTCGGTATGTCCAAAGGCGCGGTCAGCAAAGCCATAGCCAGGCTTGAGCAACATCTGGCAGTGCGGCTGTTGCAGCGCACCACCAGGCAATTGAAACTGAGCAGCGAAGGTCAGGCGTTTTTTGCGTATTGCCAGCAAGTGGTGCGCCAGGCCGATCAGGCCGAGCACAATTTGGCGGAGCTCAGAGATGAGCCTGTTGGCACTATCCGCATCAGCGTTGCTGTTACTTATGGCTCGAAAGTGATAGCGCCGCTTATTCCTGAACTGCTGCAGCGTTACCCGAAATTGCAGCTGGAGCTGGATTTAAATGACAAAATTATCGATTTGGTGGCTGACGAAGTCGATTTAGGCATCCGTTTTGGCAAATTACCCAGCTCCAGTTTAATTGCCAGAAAACTCACCCATCTGCCGATAGTGTTGGTGGCATCCCCTGCTTATCTGGCGACTTATGGGGTGCCGCAACACCCGAATGATCTGGTACATCATCATTGTATTTCCACCAATAGCGGTGGACCTGAATCCTGCTGGGAGTTTCTGGAAAATGGCAAAGCATTACAAGTGCACACCAGCGGCCCTTTTCACACCAATAGCAATAGAGCGGCCAAACCTACAGTGCTCAGTGGCATGGGGCTGATGTTTGTCACCCGCTATCAGGTGGAAGAAGAATTACAGGCCGGTTTGCTGGTGCAGGTACTTGCCGACTATATGCCCAAACCTTTGCCTGTGCATTTGGTGTACCCGCACCGCACTCATATGAAAGCCGGGCTGAAACTGGTGCTGCAATATCTGCAAAGTAAAATTGGTGATCTTTAACGCATGACAAAACTAAGGCAGCGCTGCTGAAAAGGCCGCTGCCAGTTTTCAAAGAATCATAACCAGCGCTCTTACCGTTGTGGCTTTACGCTAAAATGTAGCCACATCAAGAGCATGGACGTCAGAAGCCCTAGACTTGCAAAAAACACCCACATCAACATCGGCCTTTGTTGCTCCACGGCAAAAAGCTGATAGGCCCAGCCTGACAATAAACCGGCAAATAAATAACCCAATGCCATAGCGACAAAATAGTAACCCATATACATGGCGGTCTGGTGGCCTGGTGCTATGGCGGCCACATATTCCTGGCTTTTGGGC
>JAYRUI010000287.1:0-4942 GCA_041919175.1 Rheinheimera sp.
GCAGCAACAGCGGTTTAGCCAACCCAACCCAGTTTGTTGCTTTGTGTGGCAGCAAAGAAAAACCACAATCCATTTTGTTATGTAATGCCGGCCGTCATATTGAACTGGTGTTCAGCAAACAAGGTGAACATGGCGCCCGCGACTGCGCCGGTATTGAAGATGTGTTACTGGAGCTGGGTGCTGAGCGTCATCCGCAAGCGGGTGAGCCTGGCAATGAACGCTGGTTTAGTATGATCCGTGGCCAGCTGCAACAAGACAGCATCACACCTTGTCGTGGTATTGCCTGTTACACCGGCAAAGATGGTGGCGATTACCGCTTAGACTAAAGCTTTATCAACCGCTGAGTGAACAGCAAAAAGGCGCTTTTAAAGCGCCTTTTTAATTTATAACTCAACAAGATAACAATATCATTGTTCCGGCAGCTCAGGTAAATCCGCTTGATGTAGTTTGTTTTCCAGCAGAGCTGCACTATGGCGTGGATCTTTGATTGCTACCGACAATCCACCCGGCACGCTGGCGGGATATGCGGCGGCGGCTGCAACAGGGCAACTTTGGCCACTCATATAACCCAAAGCGGTTGCCAGCAGTTTTTCCTGAATATCCCCAAGCGCTTTACTAAAATCGTCCGGCACCACACAACCTTGAATATCAGCGGCAAATTGTGGCGCAGGCGTTGGGTTAAAACCATCGGCAAATTCACCAAAGTTTTTGGCATTGACCCCACTGAACTGAATGGTGGAATAAGTGGTGCCACAATTGTCTGTTGGGTAAAAACCATAAGGTTTACCACAGGTTTTATTGCCAATCTGAATGACTTCTAAATCTACCCCGCGCAGACCATTGATCACCGCTTCGCTGGCAGAACAAGTGCGGCCCGTCGTCAGCACAAACACTCTTTTGAGTGTCAGATTTGGCAAGGTCTGGTTGGTAAACTGGCTGGTTTGATAATTAATGCCTCTGTTATAAAAAGGCATGGGCTGCAAAGCGCGGCCTGTGATGGGGTCGGTATTGGGGTATTTGTCGTTAAAACTGGTTTTTTCAAAAATGCGGCCCTGAATAACATTCGGGCCAGCTACCATATAAGCCAGCTGTGACGCCAGCGCCAGCAAACCGCCACCGTTATAACGGATATCCAGCACCAGCTCTTGCACGCCCTGGTCGCGGAACAGCGTAAAAGCATCAATCAGCTGCGGCTGAGCCAACGCAATATGACTGTTAAATTGCAGATAACCCACTTTGCCGGCCGGGCTTTGGATCACTTTGACATTCTGCACCGGCGTTTTGCTGGTATTGGCCGACACCAGGGTCAGGTTGCGTCTGCTGCCATCGCTGTTTTGGAACGTCAACTGGTGACTCAGGCCAACATTATCCGGATACAAAAAGGCGTTGATGCGATCAACTGCTTCAGTGGTATTGGCGTTCACCACATCAATGCCATCCAGCTCCTGTAACAAAGCACCACGGCTTAAGCCTTGCTGTGCCGCAACAGAGCCGGGTTCAGTGTAAGCGATATAAATTCGTCTTGGCGGCGCACCGGCAGCAATAGCCCAGGCAATACCATAACCTGCATCAATACCCGACTGGGTGCTCTGGCGGTAACTGGCGGTCGATTCAGCATAATGGTAATTGTCTTTATTTTTGCCCGAGTCGGTGAGCGCAGTGGTGCGCAGCAACTCAAAATAGTCGGCTACGGTATAAGCGGCCGGGTCGCGATCCGGCAATTCCCGATACCACAAATAAGTGCGGTTGCTCCAGGACCTTAACCAGAGTTTTTCATGCATGGCAGTGCCGGCTTTATCCGGGTAAGGCTGCTGGCTATAGGGATCTATACCGGAGCGGGGCGCTGCACATTGCGCCTCAAACTGGGTTTCCGGCTGATAAACACCAGCCTGCCAAACAGCGCTGTTGTTATTGCCGGGGTTTGGTACAACAGTGCCGGGACTTGGTGTGGAAGAACCGCCGCCACCACAGGCACTGACACCCAACAGCACGCCCAGGCAGGCGGCTTGTTGCAACTGTTTGATTGCTGAAAATCCGGTCATCTTTTTTACTCCGTTAAAACACCTGTACTGGCGGATGCGCTGATTTTTTGCCAGCTGCAACTTTGTGCAGCTGTATGGGCATTCACAACATAACCTTTCAGTGACTTTGACAACAAGCCCGTTATTAAGAATGGGTTAAGGCAAGCCCGCTTAGGCTAAGAACGAATTTAACCGCCACAGGCCACTTCAATATGCGCCACTCGTATCTTTCAGCGTTTTTGTTGTTTTTAAGCCCGATTTTAGCTGCCGAACCATTAGATTATATCCAGCATTATCATGACAATTCTTCGTACCACGGCGGCTTTAGTTTCAGGCCGCTGCTGGCTTATGAAAGTTCCGATACCGGCCAAATCACCAGTCTTGGCTTGCAATGGGGCGGTGGCGCCGGAGATTATCTGGCGCTGGTCACCAGTCTCAGCAATTTTCAGGCAAAACAAAAACTTGGCGGTGACGATATCAGTTTTAGCAACTTCGACACTTCATTACGCTTAGGGTATTTTGACGATGTCAGCCTTTATGCAGAAGTTGGGGTGGCTTTGGATGAACTGGTGTTTGATGAAGAAGAGCAAGTGTATTACGACCCTTATGGCGACCACCACCATCACTCTGGCCCTATCGACTGGTTTGCCGGTGTAGGGGGTGGTTTACAACTGGATTTTCTGCAGATTAATGCCTTTGCCCGCTACCGTTATTTACGTAGTCTGGAGCAGGAGTTTTACAGCTCAGTATTGTGGCAACAGGGTTATCTGCCCATGCCGAGCCCCCATCAGTGGTTTGCCGGTGTTGAGCTGAGCATCAGGTTTTAACAGCGGCCCGATGCGGACACGAGCACAAAATAAAACCCCGGCATCAAAGCCGGGGTTTTTCTTTACTGAACTTCAGCTGTTCAAAAAGGCTAACTTATTGATAATTCCAGTTTTGTGTTACACCACTAAAAGTGCTGTAAGCCCGGATCCCAACATGCCAGGTACCGGCACTTGGGTTATTCACCACACAAGTTTCGCTGTTACCATTTTTATAAGGACGGCAGACATAACTGGTGGTGGTTGGTTGTGAACCAAAACGCAGATAGAGGTCGGCATCACCGGTACCACCGGAAATAGTGACCGTCAGTTTGGTCATACCGGCAGGAACTGTGATGGTATTGCGGGTCCAGTTACCTGTTGTCGCCGCCAGATTGCTCAGCGTGCCGGAATTGCCAGGGTTGGTCACGCCACCACAGTCAGTGGCAGTGATACCCACACTGCTAAAGGCCGCAGCCACGTCAGTCAGGTTGTAAGCTTTGTCTTTGGCAGCTTTACAAACGCCATTGGCACCGGCAATAAAGGTACTGCTGCTGGTCCAGTAGATTTGGTTGGCAATTGTGAATATTTCAAAGGCTTTGCGGGTATTCCAGCCAGCTTTGTTGGCAAGCAGGTAAAAGGCTTTGTTAAACACACCTGAGCTGTAGTGTACGTCCATGCCACTGGTGTAGTTGCTGGCATGGCCAATAGAACGGCCGTCTTTGGTTGGGTCGTCCATATAACGCAAGGCGCCTGTGCTTTTGAAAATATCAGCACCCACCATCCAGTCGTTGCTGCCTTTCATAAAATATTCAGCGGCTTCACCGGCCATATCTGAATAAGCTTCGTTCATACCACCAGACTGACCGCTGTACACCAGGCCTGAGTTAAACTCGGTAAAACCATGGCTGACTTCATGGGCTGAAACATCCAGGCTCACCAACGGATAAAACCGGCTGGCACCATCACCAAAGGTCATCTGAGTACCGTCCCAGAAGGCATTTTCATAGGATGAACCATAATGCACCCGCATTTTCAGCTTGGTATTCAGTGGATTGACGCCAAACCAGCTCTGGAACATGTTAAACACCACACCGCCAAAATAGTGCGCGTCATTCAGCGGCGAATAAGCACCGTTAATGGCTTTAAAAGTGTTATTCGGGCAAGTGAACTGGTGAATGCTGCCGCCTGAAGTAGCGCCATTTAAGTTAATGGTATCTACGTTGGTGTTGGTCATACGACAGTTAGCGTCCACATTCAGGAAGCCGTAGTCGGTACCATATTGATACTGACCTGTTTTGGTATTGCCGCCAGGCCCTGTGGCGTTGGCATGGTTAATACCTTCCCAGCTTTGTAACAACCGGCCGCTGTTGGCATCAATAATGGCAAATGGACGGCTGGGTTTACCATTTTTGCTGGTGACATAATCTGTGATGTACACCAGACGGGCTTGTTGTTGCTCGTCAAGATACACCCAGAGTTTTGCTTTGCCGGCCTGGGCACTTTGAGTGGCCAGTAGAGAAGTTTCATCGGCAGCTGACTGTTGCTGTTCGGCCAAAAGGCCGCCCTGCGCCAGCCGGATAGCTTCAATCGCTTTATATTGGGGTGTTACATTGGGTAAATCCTGCTCTATACCAGTAACCACTGAGCCACTGATATCTGAGAAGTTGTTGCCCAACTTACTGGCAGCAGCACTATGGCCCCACACCGGAATGCCACGGTATAACTGCTGATAACGAACTTTCATTTTGCCGTCTGCACGCTTAATTTGTTGTTTGGCAGCAAATTTTAGCGGTTCACTTGTACGATCATCTGCGGTTGGTTGCGTCAGGGTTTGCAGAGTTTGCCCGTTCAGTACCTGCTCGGCCGGTACGACTTCCGCAGCCATTGCAGAACCACAACCTGCCACTAACATGGCGATAGTTAAACGGGATAGGTGTTGATGTTTCATTGAGGTTTGCCTCTTTTATTTAATCTTATGTTCCTGGTTTTACTGAACGCTTTCGCGAACAGCCAAGCAACCATAGCGGATTAAATTTGCGGCAAATTGGCATCAATAGAATATAAGATTTTTATAAAACATCTGTCACGGGACTGACATCAGGCCCGGTTTCAAGC
>JAYRUI010000288.1:0-4894 GCA_041919175.1 Rheinheimera sp.
CCAGCAGCAAAAAACCAGCCGGATTGTCACTGAAGCCATCAGTCAGATGGAAACCACAGTGGCTGAGATTGCCAGCAATGCCGCCACAGCGGCCGACAGCACATCCAATGCCAACCAAAGCAGTAATGCCGGTCGTGCTCAGGTAGAGTCGTCGATGCAACATATGCAGGCGCTGGCGCAGGATGTGAAAAATGTTGAAGAAGTAACGCATCAGCTGGCCAGCCAAACCGGTGAAATCGACCAAATTCTGGCGGTGATCCAGAGTGTGGCTGAACAAACTAATTTGCTGGCCCTCAACGCCGCCATCGAAGCGGCCCGCGCCGGTGAACAAGGCCGTGGTTTTGCCGTTGTTGCCGATGAAGTGCGGCATCTGGCGGCGCGCACGCAAAAATCTACCGCAGAAATTAACAGCGTGATCCAGAAATTGCGCCAGCATAGCCAGTCAGCGGTAGAGGCCGTCAACATGGCGCGGCAAAAAGCCGAACAAAGTGTTGAGCGCAGCCAGTCAGCCAGTGAACAACTGCTAAAAATCAGCAGTGACGTGGGTTTATTGGAAAGTATGAATATTCAGATTGCCGCCGCCACTGAAGAGCAGTCGATGGTAGCGGCCAATTTAAGCCAGCAACTGTTACATATGAATCTGACGACTGACGCCAATGTCGCAGGCGCGCAAAACCTGCGGCAAAGCGCCGAGGAACTGGCGCGGGTTGCCACTGAACTGGAGCAACTTGCCGGTAATTTTGGACTCTGACTTTTCTTTTGTGATATTCATTCGTTAAGCATCAGCCCGGCCACACAAGCCGGGCTTTTTTTCAGCTGTTTTGCACTGACTCTTTTGGCAAAAAGCCACAAGGCCACTGAATTTTGGCCAAAAAAAAGAGCTCAAAAATGAGCTCTAAAAAAACAGGAACATAACACTAAATTTCAACACAGAGTTACAACACAGGTTAACAACAGGGAACGACAAAGGGCGAACCTTGTTGATGCTTATTCTGCCTAGATTTGCTTGCAGTTTTATGGCTTTACTGTGAACAATTTAAGAAAAACTGTGGCTGCCTGTGTTGCGAAAACAGCGCAGCCACTGCCATCTCGTTCAAAACGCTGGCTTAAAAACGCCAGCTTAGATCCGCATAATAAGCACCACCGTTAAAGCCAAATGGCGCGTTGGTATTTGGATACAGGAAAATACCGTTAAAGTTGTTTATTGTTGGTTGTTCATCCGGATAAGTATCAAACAGGTTGCTGACACCAGCGCCCAGTTTCAGCGCTTCTGTCAGCTGATATGAAAAAGCCAGATCAACAGTGGTTTTGGCAGAAAACTCTTTGTCGCCAGTGGCATAACCCAAAGTGTAAGGGCCAAAATAATTAACCCGCACGCTGCTGTTAAAATCACCATATTGCTGACTCAGGCTCCATACGCCGGTTAAAGTGGGGTTGGCTTTGGTGATGCGGGTTTGTTCTACCCTATCAAACAGTTTTGCCTGCAATCCATCCAGCAAAGCCGGAACTTTAATAGCGTCAATGTCGGTATTGTTGTATTGCGCACTAAAACTGCTACTCCACTCACCCAGGCTGGTGGTATCCCACTGATAAGCCAGCACAGCTTCTACCCCACGGGTGGTGGTATCTACTGCGTTGGTGAAAAAGCGCACGCTATTGGCGCCTGAGCTGCCGAGCACCGCATTTAAAGCTGCACTGTCAGCGCGGGTCACGCTGCCGGTTAAAATAATGCGGTCTTCCAGTTTGATTTGATAAGTGTCCAGCGTCAGACTCAGGCCATCTTCACCATCAAACACAATACCGGCACTGACGCTCACAGCAGACTCGGGCTGCAGCTCGCCTTGCCCTATGGCTTTGGTGACAGGCGAAATATTGTTAAAAGTACCGGACTCAGTTGGCACTAACACACCGGTTTGCGGGTTAGCGACAAATAAGGTTGATAAATTCGAAAAATACAGCTGCTGCACACTGGGCGCGCGGAAACCATCATTGAAGGTGGCACGCACAGCCCAGGCGTCATTGAGCTGATAACGGCTGGTTAGTTTAAAGCTGCTGTCACTGCCAAAATCTGAATAATCTTCCTGCCTAAGCGCCGCGCCCCAGCTTAAATCGTCCGTTAAGGCGTTTTCCAGCTCCAGATACACAGCGGTGTTGTGACGGGATTCATCCACAACAGATTCAGGCGTAAAACCGCCAAAACCCTGAATACCACCTGCTTTGCCCTGATAACCATAGTTTTTCCAGGACAGCTCCTCACCGGCATCTATCTGATATTGATTGCGGCGCTGACTGAGGCCAAGGCTGAGCACTAACTCGGAATCATTGATAAAACTCAGCCGGCGGCTGGCATCAAGGTTGTAGTTTTGTTCACTGTTTTTCAGCTGACCGGCATAAGCGCTGGTTGGGCTTTGTGGGCCAAAAGAAGCATTCAGCGAGTTATTAACATAATAAGCATAAGTGCTGCGTCCTGTGCCGGCCGACAAGTCCAGCCGCCAGTTGGCGACATCAAACTTCACGCCTGTGGTTAACGAGTGGTCGTCTGAAGTAGGCGCAATTTGGGGTAAAAAACCATCCGGATACACAGAGGCAATATTTCGGGCGTCTTTGGCAATACGGTAAAAAGCGCTGGACTGCGTGTCGCGGGAGCTAAAACCACCAAAGACATACCATTCGGTGCTGCCGTGCTGGTAACCGCTGTTTACAAAGACTGCGCTGTGTTGATAAGCAGCATCGCCGACCTGATGATTCAATCGGTTAAAAGTGGCTTCGCGCGGATCGGGCTGGCCGTTGATTTTGTTGTATTGCTCACGTGGATCTAAACCAGCGCGGTTGGTGTTGTTTTTATCCTGATGCTCCAGCGTAATATTTAAAAAACCAGTGTCTAAAAACGCCAGAGCGCCGTTAAAGCTGGTTTTAAGATAATCACCATCACCTTCAAAAGTCTGGCCGGTGCTGGCGCTCAATTCAGCGCCACTGGCACTGTCTTTCAGCACAATATTAATTACGCCGGCAATGGCGTCTGAGCCATATTGCGCGGCAGCGCCATCACGCAGCACTTCAATCCTTTTAATGGCAGCCACCGGTATCGCGTTGAGATCCACATTCGAACTGCCTTTGCCCATAGTGCCGTTTAAGTGCACCAACGCTGTGCCATGGCGGCGTTTGCCATTCACCAGCACCAGGGTATGGTCTGGCGACAAACCACGCAAACTGGCAGGACGCACAGCATCAGAGCCGTCTGTCACTGAAGATGTTGGAAAGTTAAAACTCGGCACTAATAATTGCAGCGCTTTGGCGGTTTCAATTGCACCGGTGGCTGCTATCTGGTCGGCCCCGATAATATCGACAGGTGAGGCGGTTTCGGTGGCGGTGCGCACCGACAAACGGCTGCCAATCACCGAAATTTTTTCCACATTGTCTGCTTTATCGGCAGTGGTCGTTTGGGCTTGCGCTGTGGTTGCCAGCAGAGTGCTGATGACTGCGCTGCTGGCTAAAGAGTACGTAAAAGTTTTCATCTGAACATCCTTTTGAGCAATTGACGAGATGGTAACCGAATATATATACCTGTATTAGCGTGAAATGAGATTTGATATAACGATTAGAAATATATAGCACAAAATTTGCGATGCTGCCGAGCAACACAAATAGCAGCGGTCTGGCATGACGACTTGGAGACCAGCAGCTTAAGGCCGGGTCGCTTGTTGTCTTTTGCTTTGTTCTGTCACAGAGTTATTGCCGGTCGATTTTTTTATTCCGGCAGCGGGCTGATACCACAAAGTTTTATCAGCAAGGGGTGTTAAGGGCGGTAATAAAGGATTGTGCAGTTCTATCACCCGACGTTCTGACAAGCGGGCCTGTTCAATGGCTGCACCATAGCGTTGCCAAAATAAACGGTCAAATTCACCGTTTTTACGCAGCATTTGCAGGCCTTTTTCCACATCAGCCGCCAGTGCTTTTTCGTTTTTATTAAAGAAAAAATACACCGCCGAGGGGTAATGCATCACCAGCTGCTGCTCAGTGACAAAACGTTCCGGCAGCGGCTGTTGTTCCTGGCTTATTTCAATCACAGCACGCGGAAAGGCACTGGCCCTGTGATGTGCCAGCATATCAAACAGTTGCTGCGGATGGGGTGCCGTCAGTACTTTCAGCTGATTAAAACGCAGAATTTCAGTGTCTGGCCAGTCGTGGCCCTGTAAAAAAGTTAAGCGTTTTAAACTTTTTAAACTGTGCACCCCGGCGGCAACCTGACTTTGGTCGGCCGCCAGCAACAAAATCCGCCAGCCATTTAAGCCTTTATCCAGCGGGATCCGCACCGGCAATAACTGCTTTTCCCGCTCAATGGACGTCATGCTCCAGTACACGTCCACATTGCCAAGCTCAATTTCTTTCAGCACCCGGCTTTGCACCATATCAAGATTGGCTGGTTTTAACTGATAGTTGCCGCCGCTGGCATTGAGCGCCGCAGTTAATAATTTAAAAGGATACATCTGCGCTGTTTGTTCGGCAGAGATCATCGGACTGCCATACACCACCACACGGGGCGCAGTGACGTTGGCTGCTGCAGTTTTGCCGGCAAAACCGCTGAGCAGCAACACAACAGCAGAAAACAAGATTTTCATTCCTTTGGCTTTTCCCAGAGTTTTCACGCACTTCCAGAATATTGGGCGCAGCGCTTCACACACTATAACAAAGTTGTGTCATGGAGCTCAAAACAACAACACACTGTTTTTTTATTCACGAAAAACCTTTGCAGACAAAGACTAACACGACGAACAGCAACCCCAAACAGGTCAAAGGCGTTTTTCCTGCTTGAATTTCCAGCAAACAAAACATAGAATGATCGTTCACTCTAAAGCTGGAGACTTATTATGCGACGTCCGTCACGTCCTGTTAT
>JAYRUI010000289.1:0-4869 GCA_041919175.1 Rheinheimera sp.
CTTATCGAAGAATATTTCTTTTGTTTCAAGACGAGAATAGACTACGGTAGAAGTTCCTACAGGGTTAGACAGAATTATCTGATTTATAAAACAACCTGAGTATTTATATATATCCCCGTCAATTTGAACACTATCTTTCACCTTGAAATTTGACGCTTTATCAAAAGCTGGCTTATTACTATTTAACTGATAGTGGTTTGCAAAATAAAATTTAGCACCAAGTCTGATAGCCTTCACGGCATGTTTGATATGGTCCGGCTCCCACCTATCGTCTGAATCGAGAAATGCAATATGTGTGCAGCTTTCTGCAACATTATCCAGCGCCTTATTTCGTGCTTTTGACACGCCAGCGTTATCTTGTTTAATAAGCTTTATTGAAATTACATGGTTAAACTTCGTTTGAATATCAATAACTTCCGGCTTCGCCGGGCAAGGTGAGCCATCATCAACCACGATAATTTCCGAAATATATTGAGGCTCACTTTGCAAAAAAACACTTTGCAGACTTTTACTTAAAATACCCTTTTCTTTCTGATAAAAAGGTATTACGACCGATATACGAATTTCTTCTGAACTATTCATTAAAAACATATCCCTTTTTGACTAGCTTCCTTTTAAGCCCCGGCACCATCATTCCTGCATCATAAGCAATTTTGGCGTGTTTATAAGACGCGTCATACTCGTTCAAAGAAAACAACAACAAACCATAGTTATAATGAGCGTCTGCAAATTTATCATTCATTCTGATTGAATTTTCATAATAAAAACGGGCCGTTTTTAAATCTTTTTTCCGGTGCAAATAAATTGCATACAGCAAGTTCGTTTTATAATCTTTTGGCTGCAGATAAAGTGCGCGTTTAAAATAACAATCTACGGTATAAAAACGAAGGTCTTTTCCGGGAGTGCCCATGCCGCGCAATTCATAATTCATCACAGCATTGAGTGCCGCATGGTAGTTAGGGATAGCCCTTAATGTGTAATCGATATCAGAGAGAGGATCGGTTGCTGTCGATCCTCTAATTAGCTGCTCCACCTGTTTGGTAAAATGCGCGGTAAGCACTATTGGCAACTTGCTCTGATTTTCCGGCAAAGTGGCATCATAAGGGCCATAGCCATTTGTCAGCGGCATTCCCTGGGTGATACCGCAGTTCATATTGTCACGCTGCTGGGCAAATGTGCCTGGTGTGATCAGCAAGGTTAAAAGAATCAATAATTGCTTCAGCGTTGTCATACATCGAGTTCCCATATTCCACCATCAGTCAGTCATTCCATAGATACCGCACAATTAACAGCAATGCATTGAACCAAACACCTTGTAACCGCAACATCGTAAAGCTTTAGAGGTCTGTGCATGTAAGGTCGGGTAACCTAGGCGTCGCGCCTGTAGATTGCAGTATTGACGGCTTATAGCGTAATCATAATGGCAGTGGCTGGCAACACCGCAATACTTTCATTTTGTTAAAAAACCGGTTACCTTAGCCGCCTGCAAGCTTAAGGATGAAGTGGCCAGACCCTATGTGGCAAAAAGATGTCAGCACAGTTCCGGCGCAACCGGCAATAATTTATACCAAACCGACAAACGGCGGTTCGCTGGAGTGTTATTTTGATGCTCCTCACCATATCGTTGAAACAGATCAGGTTGTGATGATGCAACTGGGTCGGGTTCGGCGATATAACCAGAATTATCAACCAGTATCAGACCTGCACTGGCTTGCCGACTTGTGGCAGCAATCTCAGTCCCCTCAGGAATTTTTCAAGAAAATCGCAGGTTTTTTTGCCCTGGTCATTTTGAACAAAGCTGAAGGTTCTGTGCATCTGCTGACAGATCACGTTGGTTCTGTACCGCTGTATTTTTGCCAATCCGGCGACCATTGGTGGATAAGTGACAGGCTGAAGCACCAAAAGGCGAAGAAGGCGTCGCTATCTGCTCAGGCGCTCTACGACTATTTTTTCTTTCATTGTGTACCATCAGAACAAAGTATTTTGCAGGACACCTATAAAACAGGCCCCGGCAGGATCTACAGCCTGCGCCAAGACAAAACCTTTGTTAGTCAAAACCTTTATTGCCCGGATTACAACTACAGCACTGATAGTGCAGAGCAGCTTCAGCTGCAGTGCAAACAAGTGATCGAGACTGCTGTGGCACGTAATACTGCAGAAGATTGTGCTGCATTCCTCAGCGGTGGTTTGGATAGCTCCACTGTGGCTGGTTTTTTGTCTGTGAATCAGCCAAATGCCCGTACTTTCTCTATCGGATTTGATGCAAAAGGTTACGATGAAACCGAGTATGCGCTAATCACAGCACGGCACTTCAACACCACACACCAAGTGCATTACCTGCAGCCAGAAGAAATTATCCAGAATTTTGTCGCTGTAGCTGGCTATTTTGATGAACCTTTTGGTAACTCCTCAGCTATGGCTGCGTATGTCTGTGCTGATGTTGCCAAAAAACATGGCGTCGATGTCATGCTTGCAGGTGATGGAGGCGACGAAATTTTTGCAGGTAATGAAAGATATGCAAAACAAAAAGTTTTTGAACGTTTTGCCCAGTTGCCATCTCCGCTGCAATCGCTGTTAGATATTGTGACCAAATCGCCGCTCGGCACTTTGCCTGTGGTAAGCAAAGCACGAAGTTATATCAATCAGGCTAAAATTCCGCTGCCTGACCGGCTTGATACATACAATTTCCTAACGCGGTTCTCTTCAGAGCAGATGTTCTGCCCGGAGTTTTTGGCCAAAGTGGATCAGAGCGCTCCAGCCCAGGCAAAACGGCAACGTTATGCCGAATGCAAAGCCTCGCATCCGGTAGAAAAAATGATGTATCTGGATTGGAAGTTCACACTTGCTGATAACGATTTAGTGAAAGTATCAACGATGTGCCATAAAGCTGGTGTGACTGTCCGTTATCCGCTGTTTGAAAAAGAAGTTGTCGACTTTAGCTGCACTGTGCCGGCCGACGTGAAATTACCAGGCAATCAGTTACGGAATTTTTATAAAAATAGTTTTAAAGGTTTTTTGGCCGATGAAACACTGCTGAAATCAAAACATGGTTTTGGTTTACCTTTTGGTGTCTGGATGAAAGAACAGACGGCATTACAGCAATTAACCGAAAACTCTCTAAAAGCATTAAAAAACAGAGCCATTCTACAGCCTGCCTTTATAGATGATGCTTACAGCATTTATAAAAGTGGTCATGCCGGATACTACGGTGAACTGATATGGATAATGGTTGTGTTGGAATTATGGCTTGAGCAAAGGGAGCTTGCGAACTAATGCTTCATGGTGTTCTAAGCCTTGTCGGAAGAATATTTAGCCGCGGCAAACTGTCGATTCTGATTTACCATCAGGTGGTGGCAACACGAGACCCAATGCGTCCCAGTGAACCAACAGCGGCAGAATTTGACTGGCAAATGCAGCTGTTGGCGCGTTATTTTACGCCGTTATCGCTTGACGAAGCCGTTCAGCGTTTGACTCACGGCACGCTGCCAACCAATGCCGTTTGTGTCACTTTTGATGATGGTTATCTGAATAACCTTACAGTGGCGCAGCCCATTCTTGCCAAATATCAGGTGCCGGCCACAGTGTACGTGGCCACTGCGTTTCGACATGGCGACAATATGTGGAATGACCGCATTCAGGATTTATGCGCTGACCCTAGTCGCGTTGTGCTTAAAACCCCTGACGCGGAAATTCAGCTTGGCGACTGGCAAAGCCGGATAGCAGCAGCTGCACAGTTATTAAAAAAGCTAAAGTATTTGCCCGTCACCGAACGGCTGCAGGCGGTGGATGAACTATACAGGCTCAATCAGGCGAGCGAATATCCGCCGCGGATGATGAACGACAGTCAGCTGCAACAGCTGGCTGCTTTGGGGGTTACTATTGGTGCCCACACCCATAACCACCCTATTTTAAAAAGCCTCGATGCCAAAGCCCAACAAGCGGAAATTGAGCAAAGCAAAACGTTACTCGAACAAATACTGCAGCAGCCAATTGAGCATTTTGCTTACCCAAATGGTGTTGAAGGCCGCGATTTTGATGACGTTGCAGTGCAATGGGTCGCAGAAGCCGGTTTTAAATCAGCCGTTATGACCAATTGGGGTTATTCCACTGCAGCAACGCCGCCGCTACGGTTAAAGCGGTTTACGCCCTGGGATACAACTGCGCTGCGCTTTCATGTTCGAATGCTTAAAAATTTGATTCTGCAGTAAATAATCAACAATGCACAACTCGCGACCTGAGGTTACAAATATAAATGGAGCTGAATAAAATGGATGGGCTGAGTTGGTCGCTCTACAAGACAGCAGATATAGGGTCCTGGAAATCAGCGTGGGAATATCTGCACAGTCAAACCGGACGGCATATCCTATTAGATTTGACTTGTCTGACAGCCGCTTTAAATCACTTCCCTGCACCAGATGCGTTGACCGCAATTGCGTCAAGCAATGGACAATTTATCGCTGCTGGCATTTTTGTTCGCCAGAGTATGGGGCGCTGGGTAACTTACCAACCCTCACAACTACCGATGGGCGCCTGGTTAAATCTATCGCCGGATGGTCTGGAACCGCTTTTAAGTTCTTTATCAGCGAAATTACCCGGTGTGGTTCTCACCGTCAGTATCACTCAACAGGATCCCAATCTTTTTGCCCGCCCCGTAACGACGGCAAAAATGGATACGCTTGACTATATCACCACTGGCAAGCTCCCTTTAGCACTGCCTTTTAACGAATACTGGGCTGCACGTTCAAAAAATACACGGCAAAATCTTAATAAAATCAATAACAGACTGCAGTCAGACAACTTAGTCGCTGAACTAAAAATTGTGAATACAGACGATGAATTTGCCGCAGGAGTAAAGCTCTACGGGCAAAT